>JAUVRV010000267.1 GCA_030597435.1 Gemmatimonadales bacterium
AACCTTGTGTTTCTGGAATGCGACAATTCCCGTTGTCTTGAGCATCCGGTCCGCAACTCTAGGGAACAACTGGGCGATGGCTAGTAGCGGCCGGAGCGGTCTAGAATTCACGATGACCTCGGGGTGGTTTCGTTTGATAGCGCGCATCGTGGCGGCAGAGACCTGCTCCGGTGTGCATGAGCCGATCAGGAAGGGTGGTTCTAGGAAGCGCCAGTAACGAGCGCGTTCTTTCCCCGTAGTTGCTTCATCGGCCTGGAAACTGGTTAGGACCTATGCCTAGTGGCTGCGGTGTTGCAGGGCCCTAATCTACATGAGAGACCCCGTTGTGACAGTACCGGCGCTATCGGAACTGGGCGGACAACACAGCGTTGAGATGAGCCAGCGTGTCATTGACTGAAAGGATGCTCACGCTGGAGGGGTGAGTACAGTGTCGCTTGCCGGATCTCTGGGTTCGGGATAGTCGAGTGTGTAGTGCAATCCGCGGCTTTCCTTTCGCTCCATTGCAGAGCGTATGATCAGGTCTGCGACCAGGGCGAGGTTGCGCAGCTCGATCAGATCATTCGTTAGTCGGAAGTTCGCGTAGTAATCGTGGATTTCGCTGCGCAGAACATCCACCCTTCGTTTGGCCCGCTCGAGTCTTTTGTCAGTCCGTACCATACCGACATAGTCCCACATCGCACGACGCCGTTCGTCCCAGTTATGGGAGACAACGACCTCCTCGTCGGAATCCGTGACCCAGCTTTCGTCCCATTCGGGTAACTCGGGAGGAGGCTCCCTATCCGCCAGTTCATCAGCGATATTCTCACTGGCTGATGCGGCGAACACCAAACACTCCAAGATTGAATTGCTGGCAAGGCGGTTAGCCCCGTGAAGTCCCGTGTTGGTTGTTTCGCCGATTGCATAGAGCCCGTCGAGATCGGTTTTGCCAGAGAGATCCGTGACTACACCACCACAGGAGTAGTGTGCTGCCGGCACCACAGGCAATGCCTCTCTGGTCATGTCGTACCCGAACTCGAGGCAGCGATCGTATATCGTTGGGAATCGATGTTTCACAAAGTCGGCAGATTTATGACTGATGTCGAGCCGAACGCAATCGAGTCCAAGGCGCTTCATCTCGTAGTCGATGGCTCGCGCAACGATGTCACGTGGCGCAAGCTCGGCACGTTGGTCGAACCGGAGCATGAACCTGTCGCCGTCTGGCAGCATCAGTATTCCACCTTCACCTCGAACTGCCTCACTTACCAGGAACGACTTGGCCTCCGGGTGGTACAGGCACGTAGGATGGAACTGAATGAACTCCATGTTGGCCACTCTGCATCCCGCCCGCCATGCCATGGCGACCCCATCTCCAGTCGATACATCGGGATTGCTGGTATAGAGATAGACCTTGCTAGCTCCTCCAGTGGCGAGAATTGTGGTGCGGGCCCTGATCACCTTTACGCGACCCGACTCGCGGTCGAGAACGTAAGCTCCCAGACAGCGTGGGCCTGAGAGTTGTAGCTTGCTGCTCGTTATCAGATCTACTGCAATGTGGTTTTCTAGTACATCTATGTCTGGGTGACTACGAACGTGACGTTCCAGTGTGGTTGCGCTGGCTCGGCCGGTCGCGTCTGCTGCGTGGATGATCCGCCTATGGCTGTGACCACCTTCTCGCGTGAGGTGATACTCGGCGTCATTCTCGGCCTGTGGCTCCTTTGTAAATGGTACGCCGAGGTCGATCAGCCACTGTATGCATGCGGGGCCGCGCTCTACCGTGAAGCGCACCGCTTCCTCGTTGCAGAGACCGGCGCCAGCGGTGAGGGTGTCTTGCACGTGAGCGGCAACGGAATCGCCGGAGTCGAGAACCGCCGCGATTCCACCTTGTGCATAGAGGCTGGATCCCTCCGTGAGTGGACCTTTTGCCAGAACGGCTACCCGGCCCTTGTCTGCCAAGCGCAGAGCCGCGCTCAGTCCGGCGATGCCCGCCCCAATGACGAGAACGTCGTAACTCGATTGCTGTGTCATATACGGCTCAGTGCGCAAGTCCGCTGCGCCTATTCCGCCCCATCCCAGCAATAAGTGCACAATCGTTCCTTTGGCAAGCCGATCGACTCTACGAGATCATCCAGCCGTTGATACTTCAACGAGGTGAGCCCCAGGCGCTTGCGGATGACTTCGAGCATGGCGCAGTAGTGGTCGGACTGATGGTCGGCGTATTTATCGAGACTGTCGGGTTGTTCGCTTTCCAGCTCGGCAATGGCCCAACGACCGGCCAGGTCCAGCTCCGATCTGGATCGTGAGAAGTTCAGGAACTTGCAGCCGAATACGAGGGGCGGGCAAGCCGGTCGCATGTGGATCTCTCTTGCACCGTAGTCGAATAGTCGCTCAATGATGTCCTTCAGCTGCGTTCCCCTGACGATCGAATCCTCGCAGAAGAGCAGCCGGTTACCCTCGATGATCTCCCTTATGGGTATGAGTTTCATTCGGGCCACCAGATCCCTCACACGCTGATCCTGTGGCATGAAGCTGCGCGGCCAGGTGGGAGTGTATTTGACAAACGGTCTCTGATGCGGGATGCCTGCGGCGTTGGAGTAACCGATCGCATGTCCCGTTCCCGAATCGGGAACACCTGCTACGATGTCAATCTCAACATCATCCCGTCGAGCGAGGGCCTCACCGCAGCGATACCGAACCACCTCTACGTTGATGTCCTCGTAGTTGGAAGCTGGATATCCATAGTAGACCCAGAGGAAAGAGCATATTTGCATTCTCTCACCCGGTGGCGCCAGTTGCTCGATGCCGTCACGTGTGATCCTCACGATCTCACCAGGTCCGAGGTACCGCTCGACCTCGTAGTCGAGGTTCGGCAGGGCGCAAGTCTCGAGCGTGGCCGCGTAGGATCCTGGCTTCTCGCCCAGCACTACGGGATGGCGGCCCAGGTAATCTCGAGCGGCGTATATCCCTTCGTCCGTAAGCAGCAGAATCGAACAGGATCCCTCTATGACTTCCTGAGCGTGCTGAATTCCTTGTTCGAAGGTGTCGCCTTGGTCGATCAGATGTGCCACAAGCTCGGTGGGGTTTATCTCGTTGCCACTCATCTCCAAGAAATGACTGCGGCGCTGCTTGAATGCCGCAGTGGCAAGATCGTCGAGGTTGTTGAGCTTGGCGACCGTGACAATGGCATACGTGCCATGATGCGATCCAACGATTAGTGGTTGATCCTCGTAGTCACTTATCGCACCAATCCCACTCGGTCCGGTCAACTTGGGCAAGTCGTTTTCGAACTTGCTACGGAACTGGCTGTTGGTGATATCGTGGATGAACCGCGTGAAGCCCTGGCCATTTCGTACGGCTAGGCCACCTCGCATGGTTCCTAGATGTGAGTGATAGTCAGTTCCATAGAACAGATCGGGAACGCAATCTTGCTGTGAGACCACACCAAAAAAACCACCCACGGCGGTTACCTCCTGCAAAGGAGCCTAGACAGTAAGGGCCCGAGCCATGCGCGACAGCGGCAACGCTTGCGTGCTCGAAGTACCCTGAAGGGATATTTGGAGGGCGACTCCGTCGAAGAATAGACCACACGGCGAAACCATGCTAGTAGCACCTTCGCACACATGGTCTTCGCTGCACGTCAGCGCTGACGCGTCTGAAGCGGCAGGGCGGTGCGGGGCTAGCCCCAAACCTCCCGCAACAACATGATCGCGTTACCGCCCATCACCTTTGCGACATCGTCATCAGAGTACCCGTGCTTCACCAACCAACGGACGATGTTGTGCGAACCTTCAGTGGGGTTCTCCAACCCCTTGACGTACTCTACCTTCTCGAACGCGGCCTTCTGGTCTGATTGTCCGGCGGCAGCGGACCCGTGCGCCTCCTTGATCGATAGGGCGGCTGCGTAGACGTTGTGCAATCCGACGTGGTCGCCATATAGAGTGTCAGGGCCGAATCCGACATAGTCGATACCCACCAGATCCTTGATATACTCGAAGTGCTCCATTACGGACTCGAGCGAGTGGGTGGTGTTGTTGCGTGTGATGGTAGTATGGGGGGCAGCTTCAATGCCAATTACTCCACCTTTGTCAGCACAGGCTCGCAACACGTCGTCCGGTGCCAGTCGATTGGAGTCCCAGAGGGCGCGGGCGCCGATGTGGCTCAGGATGATGGGTTTGGTGCTGGCCTCGATGACGTCGAGTGTCGTGCGATCGCCGCAGTGCGAACAGTCGATTAGCATGCAGACCTTGTTCATTCTCTCGACAGCCCGCTTGCCGAAAACAGTCAATCCTCCATCTCCGGATTCCTTGAGACCGGAGCCAAGTGAGTTCCCCTCGCTGTAAGTTACCCCCAGAGCCCTCACTCCAAAGCCATACAATAGATCGATGCGATCGAGTTCATTTTCGATCATGGCCGCGCCTTCGATGGATGCTATCCAAGCAATCCGGCCCTCTTCATGGGCGCGGTATATGTCGTCTACCTTGGTGCAGTGGATTATGAAGTCCTGATGTGCGAGGTCACACAGCCTCATGCCCAAGTCATGCAACACCTCGGTCCACTTCCAGCCACTGGGTGACTCTATGTTGATGATCCCGTTCATCAGGTTGTCAAACACAGCGTCCCAATGAGAGTTGGCCAAACCTCGGAACGCCGTGGCCATTCGTCCCTGGTGTGTATACAGGGGTGACTCGCTGATATCTGCCGGGAAGATACCGAGATGCTCGTGGAGTGAGATCATCACGTTGTCACCGATCAAACGGCGAACACGTCTCTCTTCATCATCGGAGAGCGGGACTATGTAGGATTCAACCCGCTCGATTTCGTCGGCCAGTCCGAAGTGCTGATAGTCGATTCCTCTTTCGAGGTAGGAGAATGATTCATACGATGTACCCCGCTTAGTCAGGCCCATTGTTGCTCCGCATGGCAATAGTCAATGCAGTGTGTGACGTATGGCGTGT
>JAUVRV010000097.1 GCA_030597435.1 Gemmatimonadales bacterium
GCGGAAGACATGCTTGGCTCCATCGAGGTAGGGAAGCTGGCTGACTTCGTGGTAATCCCGGTCGACTACATGACCATTCCGGCTGAGGACATCTGGAGGATCGATCCGGACATGACGGTCATCGGGGGCGAGGTGGTCTACACCAGGCCGGTGCTGGAGGAACAGTGACGTCATCCTGGCCGCACGTCCAGAGGAGGCAGAAATACTATCGATGACCGTTGCCATAGCATTTGCCTTTGCGGGTGAGAAAGAACGGACCGTGGACTGGCTCGAGATCATGTACCAGAGTGGCAATCCCAACATGCCAGCTATATACGAACGTAAGGTCGATCTTGGGCGCGACGACCCGCGGTTCCAGGATCTGCGGCGGCTGATGAACCTGCCCGAGTAGGATGTGCTCGAGTGGTTCCTCCGTTTGCAGTGGTTGGATTCTACACTCACGCGGCGTGTATACGTTTACCACTGGATCCCCTTCGCCGGGCGCGTGCTTCGCCCGGCACGTGCTATTTTCGCTCCCGCACCATGACCCTCACGCTCGACGGGCGCTGCGCATCGTGGTAGACCCGGTGCGTCGCCTTCTTGAAGTCCTCCTCGTCGGCCTCGTAGATGTTCACGAACGTCTGCGGATTGCGATCGACCAGCGGAAACCACGAGTTCTGGATTTGGACCATGATGCGGTGGCCCGGCTTGAAGGTGTGAGCCACGTCCGGCAGTTCAAAACGTACCGACGTCACCTCGCCTGGCACAAACGGCTCCGGCGTCTCGAAGCTGTTTCGGTAACGGCCGCGAAGCACCTCTCCCCGCACCAGCATCTGGTACCCAGCCATCGGGACGGACTTGTCGTTGGTCGGATAGTCACGCAGTGAGTCGGGAAAGACGTCGATGAGCTTGACCACGTAGTCCGCATCCGTACCCGTCGTGCTAACGAACAGGTCGGCCACGATCGGGCCGGTCAATGTCACAGCCTCGGTGAGCACGTCGGATTCGTAGACCATGACGTCCGGCCGCCGCGCCGCAAATCGCTGATCGTCGGTCATGTACTCGCGCGTTCGCCGGAGGTGGACGTCCTCGGTGTATGGTACCGGTCGCATCGGGTCGGCGACGTACTCGTCGAAACTCTCACCTGACATGGGTGGCGCGAACGAGAGCCCGCCGTCCTCGTGGAGATAGAGCTGCTTCTCCGTCACGTCGCCGGGAGGCCACATGTCGAATTCGAGCCACTCTTTGGCGCCGGTGTCGTACATCGTCGCCTCAGCCAGATCCAACGACCCCTCATCCTTCAAGTAGTAGTCCAGGAATCGCCGCTCCACGTCCCTGTAGAAGTCGGAAGTTGCGGTGAACCAGGGTACGTTCCCAAGGTTCTCACCCCCAGCGAACGCCCATTGGCCATGGAACCAGGGGCCCATCAACAGGCGGTTCTCTGTGGTGGGTGGGTTCTGGGTCTCGATCGCTTCGTACGTGTTGAGCGGCCCATAGAGGTCCTCGGCATCGAACCACCCGCCCACGACCAGAACCGCCGGCCCGATGTCTGTCAGGTGGGGGCGTGGGTCGCGGGCCTTCCAGAAGTCGTCGTAGTCGGGATGGCTCATCAGCTCCGGCCAAAACTGGATGCTGTCTCCGAAGTAGTTCGCTGCAACATTCTTGATCGGTCCAAGCTCCAGATAGAACTCGTAGTTGTCCCGATTCGGCCACTGGAACGGTGTCGGGCTTCGTCGTGTAGGCTCAGGCCTGGGCCGCCCGATCGACGAGTAGAACGAGAAGGCATCCATCAGGAGGAAGGCCCCGTTGTGATGCCAGTCGTCACCGATGAACCAGTTGGTCACGGGAGCCTGAGGCGAAACGGCCTTTAGCGCCGGATGGGCGCCGGGGAGTGACATCGTCGCATAGAACCCGGGGTACGAGATCCCTATGGTTGCGACGCGGCCGTTGTTGTGCGGTACGTTGTTTACCAGCCAGTCGATCGTGTCCCATGTGTCGCTGCTCTCATCGATGTCGTTCTCGCTTCTCTTGTCCGGATTGTGCGGCCTTACGTCGAGGAACTCCCCCTCGCTCATGTACCGCCCCCGCACATCTTGGAACGCGAGGATATATCCCGCGTCGATGAGATCGGCGTTGAGCCCGAGCGTCGCGTTGAACTGGCTCTCGCCGCCCGGTTCCGAGTTGTATGGAGTGCGGCGCAGCACGATGGGATACGTTTGCGTCGTGTCCTTCGGCACGTAGAACGACGTGAACAGCCGGACCCCGTCACGCATGGTGATGTAGACCTCGTGCTTGGTGAGGCGTTCCTTGGACCACGCGGAACTCCCCCTCGGCGCGGCCGGCATGGCACGGCCTAAGTTCAGCGCGAAGCTCTCACCGCCTTGGCTGAACGTGCCCGCGATCGTCGTGAATCCGGGATTCACACGGCCCTCGTATTCGAACCCACCTGCGTCGAAGCGGAACACGAGCCGGCCGTCTTCGTAGACGATCTCGTCCAGCGGGATTCCGCTGACGTCCTGCTCCGGGCTGTCGAGTGTCGCGGTGTACCCTCCTTGGGCCAGCTGAACATGCAGGACGAGCCTCAGTTTCATGGCACCGACGTCCAGGGTGCCAAACCAGTCGCCCGTAACATCCTGTTGGGCAGCGACCGGTGACGACAGCAGCAGCCACGGAAGGAGCAACGCGACCAGCAGCCAATGAATTCGATGATTCCCGCGTCTCATCTGACTTCTCCCGTTGGGGTGTTGGATTCCGAGTACAGCCACGAGGAACGGCCTCGCTGAGCCATCACACAAGATGCAGGCTCCTTCGGAGAGTCGCTAGGTCGGTTGAATCGCTCCGGGTTTTCCGGAGACTTCGTCACGTGAGTCGCCAGTCCGTTACTCCACCCCCCAGTGCTTGTGCTTCTTCCGCATGATGGCGTTGTGAGCCATGAGCCTTATCGCATTGATCTTGATGAAGCCCTCCGAGTCCTGCTGATTGAAGCCGCCCTCGACGTCCATGCTAGAGAGTTCCTGGTCGTACAGCGACGAGGAGCACTCTCGTCCAATCGTCATGACGTGGCCCTTGTAGAGCTTGAGGTAGACGGTCCCGTCGATCACTTCCTGGCTCTTGTCTATGGCGGCCATGAGAAAGTCCATCTCGGGACTGAACCAGAAACCGTTGTAGATGAGTTCGGATAGCCTGGGTGTGAGCATGTTGCGGAGCCGGAGTACCTCCCGGTCCATCGCGATGCCCTCGATGTCGAGGTGTGCTTCGTGTAGGATGGTGCCGCCTGGAGTCTCGTAGATCCCGCGCGCCTTGATCCCCACATAGCGGTTCTCGACCATGTCCAGCCGGCCGATCCCGTGCCGGCTACCCAGTTCGTTCAAGTATTGGAACAGCCGGAGCGGCCCGGTTTCCTCAGTACCGTCGTCCAGATTGGTCACTCCTATGGGTATTCCGTCCTCGAAGGTGATCGCGATCCGGGTGGGCTCACCTGGCGCGTCTTCGGGTGCCGTGGTCCGAGAGTAGACATCCTCGGTAGCCTGATACATGGGGTCCTCGAGGATACCGGCTTCGTGCGAGATGTGGAGCAGGTTGTCGTCCTCGCTGAACGGTTTTCCTTGGGTCGCGGTCACGTCGATCCCGTGCTGTTCAGCAAACGCGAGCAAGTCAGGACGGCCCTTGAACTGTTGCAGAAACTCGGGGTCCTTCCAGGGTGAGATAACCCGTATCTCCGGATTGAGTGCGTAATATGCCAACTCGAATCTGACCTGGTCGTTTCCTTTTCCCGTTGCCCCGTGCGACACGAAATGGGCGCCCTCCCTGAAGGCGATCTGTATTTGCCGCTTGGCGATGAGTGGCCGCGCGAGCGCGGTGCCGAGCAGGTATCTGCTCTCGTACAGGGCGTTGGCCTTGAACGCCTTGAATATGAAATCGGTGACGAATTCCTCGCGGAGATCTTCTACCAGAGTCACGCTGGCACCGGTGTCCAGCGCCTTCTGCCGGGCGACCTCCAGGTCGTCGCTCTGCCCCACATCGGCGATGTACGCCGTCACGTCAAAGCCCTTCAGGATGAGCCACTTCAAGATCACCGATGTGTCCAATCCACCGCTGTAGGCCAGCACCACTTTTTCCGTCATGTTCATCCCTCGCTTTCACCAGCTACGACAGAAGCAGACCGCGCGTTCGCAGTCCGCGACCTGAGAATTGAACCCATTAACGCCGTTATCGTAAGCATGCTTCTGTCCTGGGAGGGGGGAGTGGGCAATCCGCAGGACCTCGATATCGGCGTGCACGCACGCGTAGAAGAGTTCTGGAAACGCGAGAAGTTCCCCACTCCTCTCCCTGTAATCCCGGACCCGTACTGATTCTCGGTCAATATCGCGATGACCAGTTTCGCTGCTTGTGAATTCTGTCACAAGTTCGATGCTCGCTTTTAACGTGTCATCTCTGTATTGTTGTGCCGCTACGGACTACTGGAGAGTCATTGAATAGCGACGTCGACCGCCTCACGGTGGCCATCGCCGAACGTTACACCCTCGTGCGCGAACTTGGCAGCGGTGGAATGGCGACCGTCTACCTCGCCGAGGACGTGAAGCACCATCGCAAGGTGGCGCTCAAGGTATTGCGGCCCGAACTCGCGGCCGTGCTCGGTGCCGAACTGTTCCTCCAAGAGATCACCACGACGGCGAGCCTGCAGCACCCTCACATCCTACCACTCTTCGATTCGGGTGAAGCGGACGGCTTCCTCTATTACGTGATGCCGTTCATCGAGGGCGAGACGCTGCGCGACAAGCTGAACCGGGAAACGCAACTCGGTATCGAAGAAGCGGTGCGGATCACCAGTGATGTCGCCGACGCGCTCGACTACGCACACCGTGACGGCGTAATCCACCGTGACATCAAACCCGAGAACATTCTGCTCCACAACGACCGCCCGATGGTGGTGGACTTCGGGATCGCGTTGGCGGTGAGTGCGGCCGCAGGTGGCCGCATGACGGAGACCGGACTGAGTCTTGGTACGCCCCACTACATGAGTCCGGAGCAAGCGACGGCGGAAAAGGACATCACCCACCGGTCGGACGTTTACTCGTTGGGCAGCGTGCTGTACGAGATGTTGACGGGTGAGCCACCCCACACGGGTGCGTCAGCCCAAGCGATCATCATGAAGATCGTAACCGAAGAAGCACAACCGGTGACGGAACTTCGCAAGTCGGTGCCACCCCATGTCGCGGCCGCCACGGCGAAGGCATTGCAGAAGTTGCCAGCGGATCGGTTCGGCAGCGCGGCGAAATTTGCCGAGGCGCTTTCCAATCCGGGGTTCACAGTGGCGAAGGTACCAGCTGCTCACGCCACCGCGATCGAGGGGCCGTGGAAACGGATGAGTCTCGGGCTCGGCGTGTTCGCTGCAGTGATGACCATTGCTGCCATCTTGTCGTTTGCGCGTTCCGAACCGCCACTACCCGTCGTGCGATACCGAGTGTATGAGGCGGAGGGGGAAGGGCGCATGGGTAGTGTCGCCATTTCGCCCGATGGCCGCGATTTGGTATACCAGGGACCCGGCCCCCGCGGTGGACAGCTGTGGCGCCGGGCGCGAGACGAGTTGCACGGCGCTCCAATCCCCGGGACGCAGAGCGCCTTCCATCCGTTCTTCTCTGCAGACGGAGAGAGCGTGGGTTTCTTCACTATCAACCCCGCATCACTCCAGACAATTCCGTTGAACGGAGGTCCGGCGTCCACGTTGGCGACGGGGGGGCAATTCAACATCGGTGGAGGCGCGTCATGGGGTAATGATGGATACCTCTACTTCGGCGGACCGCTCGGTGCGGCCAACGAAACGCGAGGGATACAACGGGTGACTGCAGCAGGTGGTGACGCTGAGCGAGTCACGGTTCCTGATTCGTCGCTGAGCGAGACCGCTCACATGTGGCCTGAGAAGCTTCCCGCCGGTGACGGGTTGTTGTTCACGGTCGCCTATGGTGCGGATCCCAACCTGTATGACATCGCCGTGGCGGACCTGGGCACCGGACGGCAAAGTGTGCTAATGCGAGGGGTTTACGCTCGGTCTGCGGCGTCGGGCCATATCCTCGTGGTTACAGTGGATGGCAACCTGCTCGCGGCACCGTTCGATCAGGGCAGGCTCACGGTGACGGGTGAGCCAGTCACTGTCGTCGAAGATGTACTCGTGCGTGTCGCGGCCTCCAACGCAGCGCGGAACTTTGGTGCCATGTTGCGTGTGTCGAGTCATGGGACTCTCGTGTATGCGTCAGATCCCCGGGCTCGTGGATTGGACGCGACGGAGCGAAGTCTGACATGGGTATATCGGGATGGCAGGGAGGAGGAAGCATTCCCGGACTGGCGCGTGAACTTCAACTCACTGGCGATTTCGCCAGACGGATCCCAAGTAGTCACGTCTGTGCTGAACGGCAGACAACGGGACCTGTGGATCAGACAGTTCCGAGACGGCACTGCGTTCAAGCTGACGTTTGAGCTACGCTCCAACCGCCGACCGGTCTGGTCTCCGGATGGTCGCTGGGTGACGTTCGTCGGGTATGACAACCTCTCTGATGGAACTCTCTTCTCCAAGCGTGCCAACGGTACGGGAAGTTCGCGCAAATTGGTTGAGGCTGAAGCGCCAATCTTTGAAGGACTTTGGTCTCGCGATGGCTCGTGGTTGATCTACCGGACCGACAACAACGAACCGGACCGCGGCGACATCCTGGCGTACCGGGCGGATTGGGACAGCACGGTGGCATTGGTCGCGACCGAGTTCGAGGAACACTCGCCGGCACTGTCGCCCGACGGACAGTGGTTGGCGTACGTGTCCGACCACGAGGGGAAACCGGAAGTGTACGTGCGTCCGTTTCCGAACACGAACGCCGGCATATGGCGGGTTTCGACGGACGGCGGGATGCAGCCAATGTGGGCGAACAGCGGTATCGAGTTGTTCTATCAGGATGAGCAAGGTCAAATGGTCGCTGTTCCGGTGCAAACCAGATCTGTCTTCGTGATCGGTGAACAGCGATCTCTCTTCTCCACCTCGGGCTACTTGAGACCGGTAGCAACTTCGATCGGAGCATTCAACCACGCCAGCTACGCCGTTGCTCCAGATGACGACAAGTTCCTGATGATAAGGGTACCCGACGGTGCTGAAGGTGAGTTGATCGCGGTGGAGCATTTCTTCGCAGAGTTGAGAGAGAAAGTGGGGAGTTAGCGATGCAGGCAAGAGCTTCTTGGGCGATCATGCTTTTGGCCATTCCGGTTTTGGCAACGTGTGGCGATGGCATCCCCGCCGGTCCAGACAACCGGGATCCAACCGCGGCGATCGTTGCCGATCCGTACACACTAAAGACAGGAGACACCGCGGTCACGGTTGTCACGCTCGAGGCCGACGTGCGCGATCCGGACCTGGACCCTCTGACCGTCGTGTGGACAGTTCCAGGCGGGACGTTTGTCGAGGGGACATCTGCGACCGACGATATCGTGAAGGTCTCGTATGCTGGTACCGCACCGCACACGGTCACGCTGGATGCAGATGACGGAAAGGGAGGGACGGCGTCACGCGCGTTCACGCTCCAATTGGGGACGGGTCTGACGCGCTACCAGAAGAACTACGTCGAGGCGCTTTTCTTGGGTTCCGGTGAGTTCGCCCCGAGTGACGGCGATATTGCGTGTCCTTCCTGGAACGAGCAGTGGTCGGGTTTCCCAAAGGGTACCATCGTTCGCGTAATCGTATCGACCACGGTCGACGGCAATTCGCTCGACGGCGCGGACACCCAGCAGATGATCCAGGACGCGTTGGCTGATGTCCCATACGCCTCGGCGGGCTGGCTAAATACGACGTACGAGACGACCATAGATCTCGATCCAATGCCCGGGGCGGACGAAGTCACGAGTACCGACCACCCCGATCCGATGTCGACCGGCTGTGGGGGTGATCCGGGTTGTATCCACCACCAATGGCGGGACCAGGGCTTCGAAACCATCCTGCTGTCGGGCCGGGCCGTGCAGATGGAGAGCGCCATAAACTCGGACGGGTTCGTCCACGATATCGTTGGTCATGGGATCATGGGACTGTGCCATATAGATCAGGAGTCGATCGGCGGGAACCATATTTCCTTGATGCCGGGTGGACCCGGTGCAGCCAACGGGCAGGAAGCCGACAAGCTCACCGACACCGACATGGTGGCGACGCGCGCTGTCTTTGGGTCAGGGTTGGATCTAGGTGCAGGGCGGGCCGAGTTCTTGGCGGCGGATTTGATCAATCCTTAGTTGAGGATTTCTTGCTGTCCCTCGTGATTCGAACGTTCACCGCGATCTGTTTCGGCGGACTCGGGCTGCCGTAGGCAACGAGCAGTGAAACCACGTCCGAGCAGACCGATAC
>JAUVRV010000052.1 GCA_030597435.1 Gemmatimonadales bacterium
CGAACATCCGGACGTACCTACAACAGATGCCGGCCTACCTTGCTCCGCCGATTGTCGCATGCTTCTTCGCCGGCGTGTTCTGCAAGCGTGCGAACGGGCATGGTGCGTTGGCGGCGCTCGTGGTCGGACACCTGGCGGCTGCGGTCTTCTTCGGCCTCGCGCTAGCAGGGTCGATCATCATCCAGACGCACGCGCTGACGCCGGAGGAAATGCAGATGGCCACGGCGGGCACGCCGGTCATACACTTCCTCTATCTTGCGCCAATCCTGCTCGTGATCTCGCTCGCCGCTCTCGTGGTCGTGAGCCTCGCCACGGACGAGCCCGACGAGGAGGTTGTACGCACGTTGACGTGGTCACCGGCCCTGCTTGCGGCAGAGACGCCGGCACTCGAGCTGCTGCCGTGGTACAAGAACTACAGATACCAGTCTGCCGCCATGCTCGTGCTCATAGCGATCTTCGTGATCGCGTGGTGGTAAATGGTGAGTGAAGGCAGATACCGGTAACTGCCCATGGGCAAGACGATCGTAGCCATCGGCGAAGCGCTATGGGACGTGTTTCCGGATCAACGACGGCCGGGCGGCGCACCGTGTAACGTTGCCTTCCATGCCGCGCGCCTCGGTGATCGGGGTGTGATCATCACGCGCGTGGGCGACGATGCGCCCGGGGACGAACTGGTCGTGTTTCTTCGTGACCGAGGTGTCGATACCGACTATGTGCAACGCGACGGCACCAGGCCCACGGGCACCGTGTTGGTGACGATCGAGGGGTCCGATCCCCAGTATGCCATCACCGAAGGCGTGGCGTGGGATCACATGGCGGCAGAAGATGCTGCCCGCGCGCTCACAGCGACGGCGGATGCCGTCTGCGTCGGCTCGCTGGCGCAGCGAGGCGAGGCAAGCCGCGCGGCCATCCAACAGCTCCTGTCAGACGCGCGCGGCCAGGCACTGGTCGTGTTCGATGTCAACCTCCGCCCTCCGTTCATCGACGCGGAAGCGATCGCTGCCACATTGGGGGTGGCCGACGTCGTCAAAATGAGTGAATCCGAGGTCGCGCGGCTGTCCACGCTGCTCGATAGGCCGTCGCTCATCGGGTGGCTTCTCGAGAGCGTCGGTGTGCAGGCCGTGTGTGTGACTCGCGGGAAGGCCGGTGCCTCCATCACCACGCTGCAAGGAACGGTCTCCGCGCCCGGAGTAGAGATCGACGAGTCGGCGGGTGATGCGGTGGGTGCGGGCGATGCGTTCACGGCCGCGATGGCGCATCAGTTCGTTCGCGACGCCACGCCACAAGAGACCCTCCACGCCGCCAACCGGTACGCGGCGCTCGTCGCGACCAAGAAGGGTGCCATGCCGGTGCTTTCTTCGGAGGAAGTCGCAGGGATCGGCCTGTGATTCTCTGATTCCTGCGGGGGGGCATAGGCCTCCTCGCTCTGATATCAGGCAGTACTGTCGTCGCTCGTCGTGGTGAGTTCGCCCAGCTTCCACCACAGTGGGACGAGCCCAATCCCCACTAGCAGCAAGAGCGCAATCCACAGACCGCGGAAAGGAAACCACGTCGGCGCCGGGCTATCCACCATCCAGGAGCCGAGACCGGTGAGCAAGCAGAATATGGTGGTTGCGCACAACAGCATTGCGGCCAGCGACCGACCCAGCCGGCGGGCTGCGTAGTTGGGCGCCTCACCCGTGGCGACAGCAATGGGTGCCCAAAAGCCCGGCGGTCTCGCGCGACGATAGAAGCGCTTCAGGTGTTCCGTGGATTCAGGTCCTGAGATGTACGAAGCCAAAACGCCTGCCAACGTCCCGCCGATTGCCATGACAAACAGCCGTGTCGCTTGGTTCTCCGCGGGAACCGTGAATATCAGAATCGGTGCGAGCACGAGCGAAGCAATGATCGCTGCGATCTCGCCCCACGCAGTCATGCGCCACCACAGCCAGCGCAAGACCAACACAATCCCCATGCCTGCGCCGAGCAGAGTGCTTGCTTGCCATGCGGTTTGAATGGAAGTCAACTGGGTCATGACCCCAAGGGCAACAAGGAGGATAAACACATTGGACCCACGTGCCACCCAAACCAGCGTCCGGGGTCGGGGCTCCTTCTTGAGCAGAACTGGAAAGAGGAAACGCTTGAAAATGTCGTTGGTGAGGTAGGAAGATCCCCAATTGAGGTGGGTGTCGACGGTGGACGCCAGGGCGGCGAGCATGCCCGTCAGGAGCAGCCCAAGCACACCCGCCGGCAGGAGATCGCTCATGCCGCGCACGTACGTGGCTTCCCGATCGGCGGCGAGAAGTTCACCGGCAAGTCCTTCGGCGGGCGGGAATAGGACCAGTACGCCGAGGGCGATCGGGAGCCAAATGAGGCTGCGACCTACCACTTGTACAAACGCAAAGATGATCGACGCTCGCTTTGCGTCCGCATCCGTTCGACAAGCCATGGTACGTTGGGCCAAGTAGCCGGTTCCATCAGCGTACATGTGAACCAGCCAGTGGACCAGCATGGTAGCCATTACAGCGAAGGAAATGTCTTTCGCCTGAGACGGAGTGAAAGCGAGGATCTGGTTGCCCGTGATTCCAGCGGAGCCGTCATCAGGAAAAGACGCTCGAATCTGTTCGCTGAGGGCGCCAAGACCACCGACTTCAGAAAGGACGTAGCCAGCAAAGATGACCGTTCCCACCAGCATGATACCGAGCTGCACGATGTCGGTAGCGACCACGGAGCGAAGGCCCCCGGTGGTGGAGTAGAGGGTCGTCACCGCGACAATGGCCAGAATGGAGATGAGATTGCGAGCGGAGAGGATCCAAACCATCTCGTCGGCACCGTCGTAAGGCACCGAAGCCCAGCTGATTGTATCGAGAATGAATGTGCCGTCAGCGGTTTCGCTCATCGGTACCAGTGGAACGCCGATGGTACGGACCAGATCGACGACCCGATCGAAGATTGCCGCCGGCAACCATTGATCCCACAGCAGAAACGGCTCGGCGATGCGCGTCGCGGCGATGAGGACCATGGCCAAGACGGCGCAGTTGATGACTACCCCGAAATAGATGGCTTTCAGCCCTCGCAACGTCGCAGCCGGCGCACTGCCATAACGGATTTCCGTGAGTTCCGCGTCGGTGAGAACGCCGGCTCGGCGCCAGCTGGCCGACAGCACGAATCCCAGCAACAAGAAGGCGAGCGTGAAGATCCAGAACGGTCGCCAGAGATAGAAGATTCCAGCTGTCGCTACCAGTCCGGTGACAAACAGCGGTGTGTCAGCGGCAAACTGGGTCGCAGCCATGCTCAGGCCCGCCTTCCATCCGGGAAGGCTGCGCCCGGCGAGGAAGTACTCTTCCAAATTCTGCGAGGCGACACGCTTGGCCGAGAACCCCTGCCAAACCGCATAGGCGACAAACGCAAGAAGGATCAGTACGTCCAGAGTGGCCATGGTACTATTCTTCACCCTTCGGCTCGACGTCCGACGGAATCTCGACTACCACGACGGCCTCGTGTGGCAGCAGATGGAGGGTGCCGTCGACCTCGTTATCCTCGTTCGCGCGCTCGGTGGACACCGCGATCCGGCCAGTCAGTCCAGGAACGTCACTTGAGAGCGGCTCAGCCGAGAAACTGACGGCCACGAGCACGCGCTCGGTCCCCAGGGAGCGTTCGAAGACAAAACAGTCGGGCGGAACGGAATCCACGGGCAGATACGACCCGGTTCTGAGAGCAGCCGAGCCCCGTCGTAAGGCGAGCAACCGGCGATACAGGTTGAGATGCGAATCCGGATCCAGAAGTTGTGATTGCGTATTCCGCACGGCGTGGTCGCTCCCAACGGGCAGCCACGGTTCACTGGCCAACGTGAACCCGGCGGCAGAATCTGGCGACCATTGCATTGGGGTGCGGCAGCCGTCGCGACCCCGGCTCGGAACTGTGAGTGCCCATGGGTCTTGCTGCCTCCCTGGCGGAATCCCAACTTCGCGCATTCCGAGTTCGTCGCCGTAGTACAGCGTCGGCGATCCGCGTAACGTGAGCAGGAGAACTGCCGCTTGCCGGCTCTCTTGCTCGCCGAGTCTGGTGGCCAGGCGTTGGTCGTCGTGATTCCCCAGAACGTAGTTGGGCCACGCGCCCTGCGGGATTGCCGCCTCGAGGCCGTCCACGACGCCTCGCACGCCGGCCGCAGTCCAGGGGGCCTTCAACAGCCCGAAGTTGGTCGGCATGCTCAGACCGTCGAGGTCCTCACCGTAGTACGCTGCCAACTCGTTCCAGTCGTATATGTGGATCTCCCCCAACGCCATGCGAGGGGACTCGTACTCATTCAGCAGCGCCCGCAACTCGCGAAACACCTGGTGAACGTCTGCGTGACCCTTGTCGTGCACGTGCACTTGTGAGTCGTACGCACCGAGCGACTTGTGACCTTGCAGCGAGCGATCGAGGTTTGGCGGATTATCCCGCTCAGCCGGGTCCTTCATAACGTAGTGCGCCGCATCAACCCGAAGTCCGTCCACGTTCCGATCGAGCCAAAAGCGCACGTTGTCGAACATCGCGGCTTTCACAGCCGGGTGGCGCCAGTTGAGATCGGGCTGCTCCTTCAGGAAGGAATGCAAATAGTACTGACCCGTCCGATCGTCCAGCTCCCAGGCTGAACCACCGAAAACGCTGAGCCAGTTGTTGGGCGGCGAGCCGTCCGCCTTCGCGTCACGCCACACATACCAGTCACGCCGAGGGTTCTCGCGTGAACTCCGTGATTCGATGAACCAGGGATGTTGATCCGACGAGTGATTCGGCACGAAGTCAATGATCAGCTTGAGATCGGCGTCGTGGGCACGCGCCACGAGCCGGTCGAACGTGGAGAGATCGCCGAACATCGGATGCACATCCCGATAGTCCGACACGTCGTACCCGAAGTCCGCCATCGGGGAAGGATAGAAAGGACTTATCCAGATCGCGTCGATTCCGAGCGTATCGCTCAGGTAGTCCATCTTGTCGATGACGCCCTGCAGGTCTCCAACGCCGTCTCCGGTCGTGTCCTTGAGGCTCCTGGGATGGATCTGGTGAAGGACACCGGGCGGCCACCGTTCGGGGTTGTCGCGATCGGGCGCGAGGGCAGCCTCCGTGAATGCGCCGGCCGGGCGACCGGGATAAGATGAATCCGCGCACTTGGTTTCCTAACGGCCTCGATGGCGGGCTTATGCCACTGCCGTTCGCTGGGGCTTAAGCCGTTGTGAAACGGCGAGCGCAGCATTGAGTGGAGCACCATAAGATGGGGCGGGTGAAGCGAGAGGGCCAGCACGACGCAGGCCCCAGGCTATCGCCCGAAAAACAGCCTTAAGTAGGCTGCGGTGTCGCCAATTCTAGGTCGAGCGCATACTTTGGGGTCAGGGAGACTTTATTACGACGGGACGACTGGAGACCGCCTCATGTGTAGGACCATAGCCCTGCTGCTAGCGGCACTCGTTCTCGGGACCGCTGTGACGGCGCAAGACGCCGGATCGGGTGGGAAGGGCGCCACCCAAATCCTCTTCGCGTCCAACGATCCCCTCACGCTCACCATCGAAGCACCTCTCGAGGCGATCTTCAAGGAGAGGGAGCAGGTGAGTTCGTACCATCCGGGTGTCGTGATCCTGGAGGATAGCGACGGCTCGCGTGTGCGCCTCGACGTTCAGTTGAAGACACGAGGGAAATTCCGGCTCAATCCCAGGCACTGCGGTTTCCCGCCGCTCAGGATCAACTTCAAGAAAAAGCAAGTAGAGGGCACCATATTCTCCGGTCAGGACAAGCTCAAGCTTGTGACCCACTGCCAGGACAAACGGGCGGATTACGAGCAGTACATTCTGTTGGAGCACCTGGCCTATCGCACGTACAACCTGCTCACGGATCTGAGTTATCAGGTGCGCCTGGCGCGGATCACCTATGTGGACACCGAGGGAGTTCGCGAGCCACTCACGAAGTACGCATTCTTCATCGAAGATGAGGATGACATGGCCGGCAGGGTCGGCTGGGGGGTGGTCCAAGTGCCGATGGTCCCACCATTCGAGTATGAGCAAGACCAGCTGAATCTCGCGGAAGTGTTCCAGTTCCTGGTCGGGAACACCGACTGGGCCGCTTTCGTGAGTCCCCCAGATAAAGCCGTGTGCTGCCACAACATAACGGTGATCGGTCGCCCCGCGGGCCCGGTCTATCCGGTGCCATATGACTTCGATTGGACCGGTTTAGTCTCCGCAAGATACGCGAGACCCGATCCCTCTCTTCCCATTCGTTCTGTGCGTCAGCGGTTATACCGTGGAATCTGTCGCGATCGTGGCCAACTGGATGCGACGCTTCCCGCGTTCCAGGAGCAGAAGGAGGCGATCTACGCGCTGTATCAAGACCAGGAAGGTCTCGAGGAGAAGCAGGTCGAGCGGACCGTCAAGTATTTGGACGAGTTCTACGAGATCATCGGGGATCCCAAGAAGGTCAAGAGGGAAATACACGACCGCTGTAGGGAGATCTCTCGGTAGCTTGGATCTACAGTGCCTCCTTGCGCGCTAGAGACGCATGGCAGCGTTGGCTCTACGAATGTAGGAATCGACTACCGATCGGAATCGTCCCAGGACGATCGCATGGTCGAAAGCTATGGCCTCAGCCGGTGGGACTTCATCCGGCAAGAATACAGCAACTTGACTGACCTCCGGAGATGTGGGCCGTGGAGGCGAAGTTGTATATCCAATGGTGAACTGAGACCAAACGGACCACTTGGCATCCCGTTCCGGATCCGTTCGAAGTTCGAAGTGGGAAAGTAGTTGGCCGTTCTTCAGGGAGATTCCGAGTTCCTCCCAAACTTCAAACGCCAGAGCTTCGGAGGTTGTTTCGTGTGCGTTGACGAAACCAGCCGGGAAAGCCCACTTGTCGGGTTCACGGTCGGTGTGTCCCGGCCGCCGTTCTAGAACGACACCTTCGAACCTGCCGCTGTCGGAGAATTTCATGAGTACTGCATCCGCTGTTATCAGTGGCATGGGCTGGTTTGCTGCGTGGACTCTGTTGGTAGCAGCGAGACGATCAGGATCACTTGAATCTCGCCGTGAAGGGTCCATCGGGACTTGCAGTCCGTCCTCGAGTTTCGGCTGCGTCAACACGTGTTCCAGTAGAACACGGTGCTCAGGCGTGAGGGGCAATTCGGACCAACTGTCACGCGTTGCCCAGCGGTAGTCCACCGTGTTGCCCACCAACGTGTTACTGGCTAGGACTCTAGCAACCAGTGTGTATTGGTAAACATCAGCCCGTAATTGAGGGGTAGAAAGGAGCGTGTATTCCCCGGCAGACACAGAGATGTCGGACCTGATCCAGCTGGCCAGGACACGGAGGATCGAGGTCTCGGCGTCCTCCTCGGCGCGCGCAAATCCGTGCGGCAGTTCGTAGTTACCCTGTTCGCTTGGGAACAGAGCAAGACCGCCCGTCGGTCCGATCAGCAGGGCAACTACCGAGACAACAGGAGTCGAGTACTCCTGGTGTGCCCGTTCAGTGTTCTTGAGTTTGTCAATCACAAGACAATCATTAAAGTGCGCCCGCTCTAGAGGCTCGGTTGGCAAGAAAATACGAGCAATGGTCCATCTGCGCGACGCGTGATCAAGAAGGTCACGATTGAAGTCAAAGCTGCGCTCAAGGGCGGCTGCGGCTAGGCGGGCCGCTGATCAACGCTGACGGGAACTGATGAACGCTGACTGATTCGCCATTATTGCTCCCGAAGTGGCGATAGCGCCGCCACAATGCATTAGTCGCTCGACCCGGTGCGACGAATCCAGTTCATCAAACGGGCGCAAGATCTCGGGTTTTCTCTGTCAGAGATAACGGAACTCTTCGGCTTGCGAGCGCGTTCACCTGTTGCATGTGGAGCGGAAGGCGTGCGCCGTCCGGTGAGTGCCCAATTCTCGAGGCGCTAGAGACTGAACGACAGGAGGAGATCAAGCATGCCCCCGACGATTGAGTTGATCTATTTCGACGGCTGTCCCAACGCGGAACCGGCCCGTACGAACCTGCGCGAAGCGCTGGTGGCGCTGGACCTGACAGCCGAGTGGCAGGAGTGGGAGCAAGGAGACACCACGGCACCGGAACACGCCAAGCTGCACGGTTCGCCGACGATCCTGGTGAACGGTCGGGACGTGACCGGTGTGGAGGCGGGCGTGACCGGCGCTGCGTGTCGAGCCGGTGGCGCGCCCTCGATCGAGGCGATCAGAGCCGCGCTCGAGGAAATTGTTTGATGCTCGAAGGGAGGTAGACACGGAACATGGCCGATCTCCAACAGCTCTTCGCACGGTCGAGCGATCGGTGGGGCTCGTGGTCGGGCGGGTGAACCGTGAAATGGGCTAACAACTTGTCACACAACGACTTAGGACGTTCTGGCCGGTTTTTCGGAACTTCGTCGCGAAATTCAATCTCGCCGTGAGGAAATTCGATTTCGTCGTGGTGAAATTCAATCCCGCCGTGATGAAATTCGATTTCGTCGTGGCGCCGAAGGACGAGAACCAGGCAGCCAGAAAGGCTCGAAGTCGAACACTACATGCGAACGAAAACTGTCTCAAATCATTGACACGTTCCGCGATCCTCCATTTTGAGGCTTCGGGTTACCGATTCGACGCTTCAAATTGCCGAATTCACGCTTTAAGTCGCAGATTTTACACTTCAAAAGGCTGATATCACGCTTCAAATCCCAACTTTGAAGCCTTGAATCCTCGATTGGAAGTGTGAGATCGGTGATATGACCCTTGTCTGTTCAGCTTGAAACGGCCAGACGGTCACTTTGATGCGCAAATCATCGATTTGAAGCTTCAAGTCGACGAGTTTCGGAGGCCCTCAGGGGTGCGCGGACCGATTCAGGCCGGGCTTGGCTAGAGGGCCAGCGCTAAGGCTCTAGTGGTGGTTCGGCGTACATGCGCACGATCAGCCACGAGCCGTCGGCTTGCAGCTGATATACCTTGAGAACTTGCCCCGGTCTGGTCGACGGTTCTCGACTACCGGTGGGGACCACAGTGCAGGTGACACTGCTCGAAACGGCGGCTAGCTTGTCCAACGCGTAAGCGCCTTCGATTTTCCACTCGCAGTCGTATCGTGCCGCGGCGAGCAGGGCAATCACGAATTGTTCGACCATCTCCGGTCCCCGTACCTCCTGGTCGGGATGCAAGAACACGGCATCAGTCGCAAACATGCTCTTTAGTGCCCTGGTATTGCCCGAGTTCATGGCAGTCCAAAAGCTTGCTTCTGCCTCCTGTGCCCAATCTGGAATGTCCTGTGCTGTTAGCGACTGAGTGCCGAGGGCACATCATCCGCACCCTAGAGGCGTCCGGCTGGAGAGTTAAGGGCAAAGGAAACGCTGCAGAGCGACTTGGACTCAGCGAGAGCACGCTGCGCTATAAGATGCGCAAGTCGGGGATTATCCGGCCCCGGTGAAAACTCAGGCGGCTATTTGCAGTACCCGCGTCCGTTTGTTTCCGCGGCCGAGTCAGTGGCCCGGATGGTACTCCCGCTCGATATTCCCCTCTAGGTCTTCGCGGTAGAACCACACGTCCCTCAGGTCACCTGTGCTATATCTCAAGGCCTGGTCGTTGAAGTGAGGAGATGCCGGGTCTCCACTTCGCCCACCGGCGGTGATTGCCCTTGCCCTGACCCTTTCGCCGAACTCGACGACAGCCACGAAGCTGTTCCCCGAAGTGCCATAGATCTTCTTGGAACCGTTGAACGAACGTGCGCCGAACGAGGCCAGTGAACCCCAACGGCCGGATGCGAAGCCAACGGGTATACTCGGTGCGTCGTCGTCAAACGGGTGAACGATGTCCCCGGTGAGACGCTGGAACCGATTGATATCACCCCACGGGGTTCGCCAACTGCCGAAGTCGTTCTCGAGCTTGTCGGAAGCGGCAGACAAAGCCTCGAGCTGCTGAGCTGCCGTGGCTCGATCCGCCATATAGTCGTAAACAGAGACGCCCGCCGCTCGTGCATCGGCGCCTACCTGCCGCATTAGCTGTTGAGCCCAGTAGATCGCCAGGGCCGTTGGAACGGATTCGACAGAAAACCGTAGGTCCCATGTCCTCAACAGCTCTACTTGCTCGGACAACTCTGCCTTGAGCGGATTCGATCCCGAGGTTCTGTCGTACGCCCTGAGCAAAGATGGGATGATATTCTCGAACGCCGGCAGATAGCTGTCGTACGCGGCCTCGATCAGTGTCGCCAAGGTGAAATCCGTTCTGTTCGCCAACACCCTGATCGCGTGAATTCCCCTGAAGTTTTCACTGTAGGTCGACATGTAGCCGGGATAATCCGCTTGCCGGGGGCTGTACTCACCCGCGGCCGAATACGGCCAGTTGTTGGTGTTCTGGATCCAGCCGTTCGGCGGGTTCAGCAAGTGGGGAATCTCGTCCACGGTGTGCAGGCCCTGCCACTCCGTCGCCGGATTGCTGCCGTCAACCGGCCGGCCCCAGTCGAACCGCGTGTCGCGTCGGGGAATGAAATTGCCGTGGAAGTAGGCAATGTTTCCATCGGCATCCGCATACACCGTGTTGTTGGACGAGTTGGTGTTCAATTCCATCGTTTCGTAGAAGGCCTGATAATCCGTTGCTTTGGTCCGCATATAGGACTGGGTCAGGGCCTTGATTGGTTCTTGCATCAACTTGACGGCCACCCATTTACCATCCACTTCACGGATGATGGGCCCGTGATGGCTGTAGTAGAC
>JAUVRV010000279.1 GCA_030597435.1 Gemmatimonadales bacterium
CCGACATCAGGATGCCGGAGATGGACGGTTTGACCCTCCTGCGCCGCATTCGAGAGCAGTGGCCCGAAGTGGCCGTGGTAATGGTCACCGGCTTTACCGAGGTGGATGTGGCGGTAGCCTGTCTCAAACTGGGGGCACTCGACTACATTCTGAAGCCGTTCCAGATCGAGGAGGTTGGGGCAAGAGCCGAACAGGCACTGGACAAGCGACGGCTGCTGTTGGAGAACCGTCTCTATCACGAGCACCTTGCGGATCTGGTGGACCAACAAGCACGGCGTATCGAAGAGCTGTTCCTGGAAGGTGTGCAGACCGTGGTCGAGGCGCTCGAAGCGAAAGATACCTATACCAGGGGCCATTCCTCACGGGTTGCCGTCTACTCGAGCGCCATCGCCAAGAACTTGGGCATGAGCGAGAAAGACATCGGGCTGATAGCACTCGGTTCCGAACTCCACGACGTCGGCACGATAGGTGTGCGTGCCGCCGTGCTGCAGAAGCCCGGCAAATTGGAGCCCCACGAGTACCAGCATCTGATGGAACACACGGTCATTGGGGCACGCATCCTGGACCCCCTGCTCAAGAATGCACCCGAGGTGATATCCATTGTTCGCTCACACCATGAAAGACTCGATGGAACTGGGCTGCCGGACGGGCTCAGCGGCGATAACATCCCTGTTCACACGCGGGTAGTCACTGTTGCTGACTCCTTCGACGCCATGACGTCCGCGCGTCCCTATCGCCCGGCCATGGCCGCTCCGGAAGCGATTGCCGAACTCCAGCGCTGCAGTGGTACTCAGTTCGACCCCGAAGCCGTCGTTGCATTCCTGCACGCCTTCGCCGATGAGCTGACCCTGCCGATCACGACCCCTCGCAAGGTCCGTCGCTCGATGCCCGAAGGTGTAGCTACAGGCGAATGGCTGACCTACTCAGCCTGAACCCTCAACTCTCTTTCATGCGTCTATGAGCGATACCCTGGTAGTCAGTATTTCGGGAGTGCGAGGCATCGTTGGTGCCGGCCTCACACACGATGTAGTAGAACAGTATGCCATGGCCTTTGGCGTGCTCGCCCGTGATTCGGGTGGTGAAACGATCGTCCTGGGACGTGATGCACGAACCTCGGGACCCATGTTCGCCGAGGTAGTCACTTCGGCGCTGCAATCCGTAGGTGTGACGGTCATCGATTGCGGTCTGATCCCGACACCAACCGCACAGCTCGCCGTGGAGCACCACGGTGCCGCAGGTGGAATCGTGATCACCGCCAGCCACAATCCGGTCGAGTGGAACGCCCTCAAGTTTGTGGGACCGGATGGCCTGTTCCTGAACAAGCAGACCGCCAATCGCCTGTTCGATCACGTGGCACGAGGAACCAAGGATGGGACTGGCGTCACACCACGCGGTGGCCTGGTCAGCGACGATGCCGCAATCGAACGACATCTCGAGGGAGTCCTAGGCTTGGAACTCGTCGACGTTGCGGCGATCAGGCAACGTGGCTTCACCGTCGCGTTGGACTGTGTGCGCGGTGCAGGCGGTACCATCATGCCACGGCTACTGGAACAGCTAGGGTGCAAGATGGTCGGAATGGACCTGGAGACGGACGGCAAGTTCCCCCGTGCTCCAGAACCGATACCGGAGAACCTGTCGGGACTTGGCAGTCTGGTACGTGATTCGGGATCCGATCTTGGTATTGCCGTCGATCCCGACGTAGACCGCCTGGCCGTGCTGGATGAAACGGGAACACCCATAGGGGAAGACTACACGCTAGCGTTTGGGGTGCGTGCGGTGTTGGCCCGACGCACAGGCTCAGTTGTGACCAATCTCTCGACTTCGCTGGTGGTCGAGGATGCGGCTCGAGAACACGGTGCGACGGTTCAACGAGCGCCCGTAGGTGAGGCTAATGTCGCCGATATGATGAAGCGAACCGGGGCAGTCATAGGCGGTGAGGGTAACGGAGGAGTGATGTTACCCGACCTGCATCTCGGACGCGACGCTCCTGTCGCGGCATCGTTGGTCTTGGGACTGCTGGTCCAAACCGGAAAAACGGTGAGGGAGCTAGTGGCAGCTGCGCCGCGGTACTCGATCCTCAAATCCAAGGTCGATCGCGGCGGCTCAATGGATCGGATCTACCTAGCGTTGGAGCAGCGGTTCCCGGATGCCTCATTTGATAAACAAGACGGATTGCGACTAGCTTGGAGCGATTCGTGGCTGCATGTGAGACCGTCGGGCACCGAGCCGATCGTGCGAATGATCGCGGAAGCACCTACCGATGAAGCAGCTGTCGCTTTGGTCGCTGCAGCTCGACAGACTATGGAATCATGAGGAGAGATGCCATTTGTGTGGCATAATCGGTTACGTCGGATCGGGTGACGCCGTCCCGCTGGTGCTGGAGGGGCTGAAGCGCCTCGAATACCGTGGCTACGATTCCGCGGGCTTCGCGCTGGTCGAGGATGGGCAGTTGGTAGTAGAGAAATCGGCTGGACGGCTGAGTGAGTTCATGGCCTCCTTGGGTGACAGCCTACCATCGGGTCGAGCTGCGATTGCACACACCCGGTGGGCAACCCACGGCGCCCCGACTGACAACAACGCACATCCCCACACGGACTGCACCGGCCGGATTGCGGTCATTCACAACGGCATAATCGAGAATGTGGCTGTTTTGCGAGCGACACTGGCCAAGCACGGGCACTCGTTTCGTTCCGATACAGACACGGAAGTATTGGCCCACCTGATCGAGCATCTCTACGAGGACTCGCTGCAGGGAGCTGTGGCTGCTGCGCTGAAGCAGGTTGAAGGTGCGTACGGTCTGGCGGTGATATGTACATATGAACCGCACACCATCGTCGCCGCCAAGCAGGGCTCACCGTTATTGCTGGGTGTGGGTGATGGTGAGAACTTCGTTGCCTCGGACGCGGCTGCAGTATTGCAGCACACGAGATCCGTCGTTTACCTCGATGACGGTGAGATGGCGGTTCTCACCAAAGATGGATACCAGATTCCCGATCTGGACACCACTAGAGTCGCAAAGGCTGTGAGTCCCGTAGACTGGGATCTTGCGACGATCGAGCGCGGCGGATATCCGCACTTCATGTTGAAAGAGATTATGGAGCAGCCCGTGAGTATTTGCAACACGCTTCGCGGCCACCTGCTTCCAGAAGACGGCAACGCACGGCTGTCCGGTATCAATCTGAGTGATGCTGAGTTGTTGGAGTTCGACCGGGTCGTTCTGATCGCGTGCGGTACTTCTTGGCACGCTGCACTCATCGGCGAGTACATGTTGGAAGAACTCGCGCGCGTTCCGGTGGAGGTAGAATACGCATCCGAGTTCCGCTACCGCAACCCGATCATCGATGACCGCACCCTAGTGGTGGGGATATCGCAGAGTGGAGAGACCGCCGATACGCTCGCCGCTGTGCGCGAGGCGAAGAAGAAGGGGGCGTGGACGCTGGGGATCGTAAACGTCGTCGGTAGCTCGATAGCACGTGAGGTGGACGGCGGCACATATATTCATGCCGGTCCCGAGATAGGTGTTGCGAGTACCAAGGCGTTTACATGTCAGGTAACCGCGCTAGCGCTGCTGACGCTGCGGCTGGGTCGGCAACGTGCACTGTCAGTTCTCCAAGGACGGGAGATAGTCGAAGCTCTGAACGCTTTGCCGGAACAGGTCAAGGCGGTTCTTGCCAAGGCCAACGAGATCGAGCGCATTGCCGAACAATATGTGCGAGCACCGAACGCACTCTATCTGGGAAGGGGCTACAACTTTCCGGTTGCGTTGGAGGGGGCTCTCAAGCTCAAGGAAATCTCCTACATCCACGCGGAGGGATATCCCGCAGCCGAGATGAAGCACGGGCCTATTGCCTTGATCGACGGGATGATGCCTGTGGTCTTCGTGGCTCCACAAGACGGTGTCTATCCTAAGATCGTGTCCAACCTGGAAGAGGTCAAAGCGCGCGGTGGGCGGGTCTTTGCCGTGGTGACCGACGGAGACGACCAGATTGCGCGTCTGGCCGACCACGTGTTCACGATACCCAAGACACTCGATTCACTAACACCACTCTTGAGTGTACTGCCGCTGCAACTGTTCGCTTATTACATCGCCGTACGGCGCGGTTGCAACGTCGATCAGCCCAGGAATCTCGCAAAGGCAGTGACGGTGGAATGACAGTGGATCACCGGAGTGTGGTGAGGCTCTGCGGATGAGGGTGGTACTGCAACGTGTTGCCCGCGCCTCTGTAACAGTTGAAGACCGTGTGGTCGGATCAATCGGGAGGGGCTTCCTGGTACTGGTCGGCTTTGCGGCTGGAGACGGCGAGGAACAGATTCGCTGGATGGCCGACAAGATCGTTGGGCTCAGGGTGTTTCCGGACGACGAAGGCCGGATGAACCGCGATCTGTTGGACGTTGGTGGCGCCTTGTTGGTTGTCTCGCAGTTCACGCTCTATGCAGATGCTCGTAAAGGGCGTCGGCCCTCGTTCGTGGGTGCGGCACAGCCCGACGAAGCCGAGTCTCACTATGAGAAGTTCGTGCACGAATTGGAGCAACGTGAACTGCCGGTTGCGACAGGAGAGTTCGGCGCGCTAATGAGCGTTGAGTTGGTGAATGACGGACCGGTCACATTGATTCTGGACCGATGATCGTACTCGCCTCGAGGTCCCCGCGCCGTCAGCAGCTGTTGGACATGCTTGGTATCGAGTACGAAGTGGATCCAGCGGAGATTGATGAGCGTGCTGAGC
>JAUVRV010000199.1 GCA_030597435.1 Gemmatimonadales bacterium
AGAGATATGCGGCACCTCATATTGGTCCTTGATCTTGCCGATAACGGTTCCTTTCCCCGATCCCTGGGGCCCTAGGAACACGACGTTTCTTGACATTGAAATCTCTCCCTGCTGGTAATAACGACCTCGAATCGTGGGAAGTACAATCTACTGAGTGAGATGGGTGTTTTGGGGCCTTGCGCATATCGTCAACCGCGTTAACGTTTTAAGGAAATTACTGGACTTCACCGTGCTTACCGGTAATGGAGGTAGGGTCTGCCAACCCTCGAGGAACCCCACTCATGGAACAAACCAGTCCTATCAACCTCATCGACGATTTTCTCGGGCGCATCCAGATCTTCTCGTCAGCGGTCAACGACCTGTTCGAGGAACAGCTGCGAGAGGTAACCGGCAGCGGTCTCACTTTCACCCAACTGAAGCTCTTGAACCTCATCGCTCACACGGAAGGTCACACTGTCAGCGATGTGGCCGCGTTCTTGGGTGTGAGCAATGCCGCCGCCAGTAAGGGTGTAGATAGATTGGTACGTCGCGGGCTCTTGAAGAGAGAAGAGGCGGCATCGGACAGGCGGGCCGTGGAACTCTCGCTGAGCAATGAGGGGAGAGTTTTGCTCGAGAAGTACGAAGCAGTGACCCAGAAAGCGATGACCGAGCTGTTCGGTGGCCGTTCGCCCAAGGAACTCCGTGACACCGCGCGTCTACTCGACCGCCTCTCAGTGAGTATTGTGGATCAGGAGGACGAGGTGTGCTTCAGGTGTGGGATTCACTTCAGGGATAGGTGTTTGCTACGCCAGGCACGGCGGCGTGATTGCTATTTCCATCTGCACCGGAAGGCCAAGCAGATGCCTGTGAGACCAACCCCATAGAAGGACAGCTCCGGGTACTTGCAAAAGGCGGAACCCGTTAGGGTGAGGGGCATCGCTTTCCTGTGCTATCCCATAGGACGGGCATGACGGGTACGGAATCAACCCGGTTCGCCTTCGTCGCTCTTGCCGGTCGCCCCAACGTAGGGAAATCGACGCTGCTGAACAGGATTGTTGGAGAGAAGCTCGCCATCACGAGTTCCAAACCGCAATCGACCCTTCATGTGGTGCGGGGAATACTGTCAGACGAACAGACCCAGCTGGTATTCGTAGATCCTCCCGGCCTGTTCGATCCATCCAATCTTCTGCAAAGCTCCATGGTGGCAACCGCTGAGGCTGCGTTGCGGGACGCCGATCTGGTTCTCTGCTTGCAGCCGGCAACCGAAGCAGCAGACGAACCAGCGGCGCTCGCGGATATCGATAAGTGGCTGCCAGATACGAGAGACCGCATGGCTACGGTGCTCACCAAAGCCGATCTACTCGGCGAGGGGCAACGGCCCAGTGTGGCGCCAGCTACGTTTCTCGTCTCAGGCATTACCGGAGAAGGGGTCCAAGAGTTGGTGGACTGGTGCCGGAGACGTGCTCCGGAAGGACCATTCTTGTACGATCCGGATGATTTGAGTTCCCAGAACCTGCGGTTTTTCGCGGCCGAGTTGGTTCGTGAGGCGGCATTCGAATTGCTGCAGCAGGAGCTTCCCTATGCGACCGCCGTGGTGGTCGACGAATTTCGAGAGGGGACCAGCCCGATCTATATTCGGGTAATCCTTTATGTGGAGCGCACGTCGCAGAAGGGAATGCTCATTGGCAAGAACGGTGACACCATCAAGGCTCTAGGGCAGGTCGCTCGGTCCAAGATCGAAACGCTTGTGGGTGAGAAGGTGTATCTTGACCTGTGGGTGAAGGTTCTGGCCAAATGGCGTACCCGACCTCGGGCACTGCGCATGCTCGGCTTTTCAGTGTCACTCAAGCAGAAGGACAGCAAATGACGCTCCCAGCAGACCTACTCGAGATCCTGGTGTGCCCCAAATGCAAGGGCGAATTGGAGTACCGTACCACGCCGAGCGAAGAGCTGGTTTGCAAGGAATGCAAACTAATCTACGCGGTAGAGGAGGGTATCCCGATCATGCTCATCGATGAGGCCAAACCTCTCTAGCCTGGCTGTCACCGTGGCGCTCGCCACGGCTGCACCACTTGTCGCACAAGCGAACAACCCCGAAGAGGCTTCTGGGGCACCGTTTCTCTTGTTCCCTGTTGGTGCCCGTGCAACGGCGCTGGGGCAGGCGGCGATCGCGGACGGTGGGACGACGGAGGCCGCCTTTTGGAACCCGGCCGGCCTTGCCTATCTCGCTGGCAACGAGCTGTCGATTCACTACGCCAGCACCTTCGTGTCAGACAACACTGTGATGTCAGCGTATTTCACCATCAACCGTTTGGGCGTAATCGGCGTTTCGGCTTATCTGGTGGATTTCGGATCGCAAGATGTGGTCGGCGGGCCCGGTGTGCCTGTGGGCAGGATTTCACCCAAGAACATCGAACTGCTGGCGTCCTATGCGACGTCAATTACGAGAAAGCTCGCTGTTGGACTCAACTACAAGCTCATTCAACTGCGCCAAGACTGTACCGGCCAGTGCGCCTCGTTCCCTTCGATAGCGGGTACCACGCATGGGGTTGACTTGGGGGTGCAGTACGCCTTTGGAAAGGAAGACAACTTCAAGTTGGGTTTCGCTATACGACACCTCGGCTTCAAGCTGCAACTGAAGAACGAGGAACAGGCTGACCCACTGCCAACGAGGGTGCACATAGGTGTGGTTTACAGGCTGCTCCTGCCACGTGCTCGAGGCAGTGAGCAGAGGTTCGATGCCCGAATACTCTTCGATGTTGACGACAAGCTGGGGCAATACAACAGCCCCGAGCCGCGCATCGGCTTCGACGTCGGGTTGGAGGAACTGGTGCGGCTCCGAGCCGGATATGCTTTCCTCGACTCGCAAAGCCGCGGTCCCTCTGTTGGAATCGGACTCAGATTTGGGCGAGTAGCGGTAGATGTCGCCAGAGTGTTTTTCGTATCATCCAGCTTCGACGAGCCACTTCACATCAGCGTGAGCGTGAATCCGTAATGTTTGGCCGCGCTATCTTTGGTTTCCTCATTGTGATCCTTATCGCAGCTAAAATGGTTGCTCAGAGGCCAGATTTGGCTGGATCTATGGCGATCCGGATGCCGGAACCATTCGTGGTTGACTCGTCCACGTTGGCGAGCCCCGGATGGGTGCGTCCGATCTCGCCAGCCATCATCCCAGGAAGTGGCCAACTGATGGCGAGTCAGGATCGCGGTGTGGTTTATCTGGCTGTGGAGGCATTCCTGGTGATACAGTTGATCTCTTCGAGCGGCGAGGGAACCAGAGAACGGGATCGGTATAAAGACTTGGCGTTTACGATTGCCAGAGCACCGTTCGCTCCTGCTCGGCGAGACACGACCTTCGAGTACTTCGAGCAGATGGAACGGTTCATCGAGAGTGGTCCCTTCGATACTGAGCCCAGTTCCTCGTTGGTGCCGCCAACCGATGAGCTGACCTACAACGGCAGTATCTGGCGGTTGGCGCGTGAGACTTTCTTGGCGGACCCGGTAGATCCCGATACGTCGTCTACGGAGTACCAGAGCGCGCTGGCGTTTTATCGGGAGCGGGCAATAGGACCCAACTTCCAGTGGTCCTGGCGCGATGCAGGACTGGAGCAGGATCTCTACCGGCAATCGATCAAGCGTAGCGACGACGCGTTCAGGAGTTCAACGCAGTACCTCGGACTGCTACTGGCAAACCACCTGCTGAGCGCAATAGACGCTTTCGTCTCATATCGTTTGAGCGAGAACGGCACAACAGCGCAGCTTCAGTCGTCGCTGCGGCGGATTCCTGGGAGCTACGGGGCGGTGGAGGCAACAGTTGGCTTAAGGTTCATTTTCTGAGAAAAGAGAGGTACGAAATGGCCTCGGTGAACTCGTTTGACTTCTCAAGTGACCACTCGTAAGTTTTAGCGCTATATGCAATTACGAGAACGAAAGGACACCGGTGCGGACGCGTCCGACGGTACTGTATTATTCGCCCGCTAAGCGCCCCGTTCCAGATCTGATCTCGAGCTGGCTGGGGACGAAACCGTTCTCGGTCCTTCATTTTGCCACCAGCGATGAACTCGAGACGGTCGCCCGGCGTAGCCCGCCTTTGCTCATCATTATTGATGCCGATGGTGCGGGGCCGGCCGGGTCGGAACTCTGTCGATCGTTGAAGGGGGATGCGTTCAGCGCCATTGTCCCGGTCGTGTTCGTTGCCGGCAACCACGCGACCGCGCGGGTGCGGGAGTGGTTTGAGGTCGGTGCCGACGAGATCATTACGCCGCTTTTCGAACCGGCCGAACAAAGGAGTCGCCTCGAGGTCCTGCTTACGCGCACAGAACGCAACGTTGCGGTTCATCCGTCGACGAGACTGCCCGGCACGACCGAGATCGAGAGGGAAATCCGCAGTCGGCTCGACAGCAAGAGTATGTTCGCGATATGTTACGCCGACTTGGATCACTTCAAGGAGTTCAACGACCGCTATAGCTATTACGACGGCGACCGAGTGATCCTGATCACCTCGCGCATCCTGCGGGACGTGGTAAAGGGGCTCTGTACCAAGGATGGATTTGTCGGACATATAGGTGGGGACGATTTCATTGTTATCTTACCGCTGGATAGGGTTCAGGATGTCTGCAGCGAGATCCTCTCGGTGTTCGACAACCTGATCCCATACCAGTACAGCGCGCAAGACCAACGCGCGGGGTACTTCTTTGGGAAGGATCGCCGCGGTCACCTGCACAGGGTCCCACTCATGACCCTGTCGATCGGTATCGTGACGAACGAACACCGCGGTTTCAGTCATCCGGCGGAAGTGAGCGAGACCGCCACCGAGATGAAGATGTACGCCAAGACGTTGCCCGGGTCGGTCTTTGTTGTTGACCGCCGGCGCGACGCAGACAGGAGCGAGTGAGGATGGGGGACACGGAGACCGAGGAATGAACGTACGCTGCCCCTCTTGTGAAACGCTGTACCGAGTCGATCCAGCCAAGGTGCCCGATGAGGGTGTTCGTGCGTCTTGCGTCACGTGCGGGTCGGTTTTCCTGGTCACGCAAAGAACATCGGACGAGGTACCGGCTCCCGCGTTACCGGATGTGGCTGAGCCGACCGCACCGACCGACCGCGGGCAACCCCCGGTTCCGGCTGCTGAGGCCGAGATATCGGAGCCTGCAGTAGCGGAGCTAGCGGAGGAGCCCGCTGTCACGATTGGAGACGCCGCGGGGCCTGTCGATACGGGGCTGTCCGATGTGGCCCCGGATATGCCCGCCATCGCCGAGTCTCCTGAACACGAACCGGTGTCCCAGGTCCCAGCGCCGCCGGTTGAGATCGACGCGGCCTGGACGGCTATCGAACCGACTCCTCCAACGCAGCCAGTTGAGCCAGAAGCTGAGCCGCTTCACACCGCTGACTGGCCTGAGGCAGATCAGGCGGAGACCACGCCCGCGTCATTGGAGCCAATCGAGCAACCCAGGGTGGCGCATTTCGAACTGGAAACTCCGCCGCAGACGCCGGTTCCAGAACCGGTGGCCCCGGCCGAACCCGCTGACGTGCCCAAACCCCGGTTCTCGCGTCCGTTCCTTCAGCCTCGCGATTCCGTTGCGGAGCCGGAGTCGCCTCCGGCTGTGCCAATGAGGCCGAGTGCTCCCGTGTTTCGTCCCACGCCCGGCATGCCGGTCCGCACGCCACCAATCCCCGATGGTCCGCCCAAACCAGCGTCACCGGTGGCACCAATCGCGCCCGATATCCGGCCGAGGGCCCCGATCGAGACTCAGGCGGCTGCACCCAAGCGACCGGTGAACCCCTTCCTTTCGCGGGATCCGAACCAGAAGGCAAGACGGCTTGCGCGCGCGCTAATCTCGGACATGATCGTCTACCAGCCGAAGAAACGGCAGGACGCGCTCGAAGC
>JAUVRV010000068.1 GCA_030597435.1 Gemmatimonadales bacterium
AGGGGAGCCGGGGGAGTTCCCGTTCACCCGCGGCATCCACCCCACGATGTACCGTGGGCGTCTCTGGACGATGCGGCAATACGCCGGATTCGGAACGGCCGAAGAGACCAACCACCGGTTTCGCGAGTTGCTCTCCGCCGGCCAGACCGGACTATCGGTAGCTTTCGACCTGCCGACTCAAATGGGGTGCGATTCCGACGCCGCCATTGCCGAGGGCGAAGTCGGTCGTGCCGGGGTTGCCATCGACACAGTGGACGATCTGGCGATCCTGTTTGACGGCATCCCGCTGGATCATGTCTCCACTTCGATGACCATCAACTCCACAGCAGGGATTCTGCTTGCCATGTACGTCGTCGTGGCCGCAGAGCAGGGTGTGAGCCGGGCCGATTTGCGGGGAACGATCCAGAACGACATTCTCAAGGAATACGTCGCCCGCGGCACCTACATCTATCCTACCGAACCTTCGCTGCGGCTGATCACAGACATCATCAGTTTCGTGTCGCAAGAGCGGATGAACTTCAATCCGATCTCCATCAGCGGCTACCACATGCGAGAGGCGGGGGCGACGGCGGTCCAGGAAGTTGCCTTCACCTTTGCGAATGCCATCGAGTACGTCGACAGGGTTACGGCCGCCGGGCTGGACGTGGACCAGTTCGCTCCACAACTGTCGTTCTTCTTCGCGGCGCACAACGATCTGTTCGAGGAGGTGGCCAAGTTCCGGGCAGCAAGGAGGCTGTGGGCCGAGATTGTGCGAGAGCGGTACGGAGGCAACGACAGGAGCTGCCGGCTCCGATTCCACACTCAGACCGCGGGCTCCACGCTGACGGCACAGCAACCCATGAACAACGTGGTTCGGGTTGCAATGCAGGCTCTGGCAGCAGTATTGGGTGGTACGCAGTCACTCCACACCAACAGCTATGACGAGGCGTTGGCACTTCCCACCGCCGACACCGCACGATTGGCACTCCGAACCCAGCAGATCATCGCACATGAGTCAGGCACGGCCCAGACGGCGGACCCGTTGGGTGGTTCCTACTACGTCGAATCTCTGACGGAGAGCATCGAGCATGAGGTGCGGCGGCTTCTAGCCGAGATTTCGGAGCGGGGTGGTGCGGCGCGATCAATAGACCAGGGCTTCTTCCAGGACGCGATCGCCAAATCGGCCTATTCACATCAACGGTCCATCGAATCAGGTGACGTCGTCGTGGTAGGTGTCAACGAGTTCATCGAGGATACGGGACCCACCATCATTCCGGCACCTGACTATTCTCGACTTGCCCAGCTCCAGATCGAGCGGGTGCGACAAGCCAGGGCGGATCGGGATCAGACGCAGTGTAATTTGGCGCTCGCGGAGCTGGGGCGAGTCGCTGCCGCCAGCGACAGACTGATGCCAGTGATCATCCAGGCGGTTCGAGCGCGAGCAACGGTCGGTGAGATCAGTGATGAGCTGCGGGATGTGTGGGGAACGTTTCGCAGTCCGGGTTGACCCTCTGAAGCGGCTCGGCTAGGTTCGCTACTCGACCGGTAACCGGGTCCAAGTGAAGACAAATGCCAACATACCATTATATCTGTCCGCAATGCGGACACGACTACGAAAAGCTGCAGAAGATCAGCGATAACACTCGCATCAAATGCCCCGAATGCGGGACCGAAGGAGAGCGTCAGATTTCGGGTGGTGCCGGAATCGTGTTCAAAGGTTCCGGGTTCTACGAAACCGACTACAAGCGGGCAGGTGAGAAGAAGCCTTCCGAAAAGCCCAAGCAGGAAGAGGTCAAGAGCGCTTCCGACAAGAAGCCCAAGCAGAAAGACAAGCCCAAGACCGGAGCAGACTCCTGAACACCGGAGCCGACCGGCTCCGCACCGAGTTGCAGCGGGTCGTTGCGACACTCGGTGTGTCCGACGTCGAGATTTCGCTGGAACGCCCCCGTGATGCGAGCCACGGTGATTTGGCCACCAATATCGCCCTGCAGCTCGCCAAGCGGCTGCAGCAAAAGCCACGTGAACTGGCCGAAGCACTCGTGTCCCGGCTCGATCTATCTTCTGGTGCTATATCCAAGACCGAAATCGCTGGCCCCGGCTTCATAAACTTCTGGCTTGCCGAAGCCGTACTCTCCGACGCGCTGCGCACCGTTCTAGATAGCGGGGAGCACTTCGGTCGTTCACGCGAAGGGGATGGTCGTAGCGTAAACGTCGAGTTTGTCTCCGCCAATCCCACGGGACCGTTGCACGTCGGTCACGGTCGCGGGGCTGCACTGGGCGATGCGATCGCTTCTCTGCTCGAAGCCACGGGGCACTCAGTGACACGCGAGTTCTATGTGAACGACGCCGGTGTCCAGATCAACCGATTGGCGCAATCGGTCTGGGCTCGTGTGCAGCAGGCCGTGGGTCGTGAGGCTGAGATCCCGGAAGGCGGGTACCACGGTGAGTACCTGCGTGCACTGGCGCAACAAATCCTCACCGAGCAAGGGGCAGACTTCGCCGATCTACCCGAAGCCGAGGCACTGGAGCGCTGCCGCTCGATTGCGATCGAGAGCCAGCGCAAGGAGCAGGACCAGACTCTTGCCGCATTCGGTGTCGAGTTCGACGTCATCTACAACGAGAGCAGCCTCTACGAAAAGCGACTCGTGAGCGAAACGCTGGACGAGCTGGGAGACCGCGGGCTGGCTTACGAGAGAGACGGTGCAGTCTGGCTCGGCACGGCCAAGTACGGTGACGAGAAAGACAGAGTGCTCAGAAAGAGCGACGGGTCGTACACCTATTTCCTGCCGGATATTGCGTACCATCGTGATAAAGCTGCCCGGGGCTTCGATCGTGCCATCGACATCTGGGGCGCCGATCACCACGGTTATGTGGCTAGAATGACGGCTGCCATGAAGAGCCTTGGTGCCGGCGAGGGATTCTTTCAAGCAGTACTCGTGCAGCTGGTGCGCGTGATGCGACATGGTGAGGAGGTCCGATTCTCCAAGCGCGCTGGAACATTCGTAGCGTTGAGAGACCTCATCGATGAGACCGGAGTCGATGCGGCCCGCTACTTTTTTCTCATGCGGAAGGCAGACGCACAGTTCGTATTCGACATCGATCTGGCAACGAAGCAATCGGAGGAGAACCCGGTATACTATGTCCAGTACGCGCATACCCGCATGGCAGGGATATTCCGAACGGCTCAGATCGAACCCGAGACTATGACCACCGATGGTGTCGATCTCTCACTGCTGTCCGAAGCTGACGAGCAGTCACTCCTCAAGCACATTGTGGAATTCCCCGCGATCGTCAGTCGTGCGGCGAGTTCACTCGAACCCCACCGCGTGGTCGTGTACGTCGAAGAGCTGGCGCGCTTGGTGAACGGTTGGTATCACCGTCATCGGGTCGTTGGCTCGGGAGCAGACCTGGAACGTGCGCGACTGGTTCTGGTTAGAGCGGCGCAAATCGTACTGGCCAACGGATTGAACATATTGGGCGTTTCAGCCCCGGAGCGTATGTAAACGTGTCACTTCTCATTGTCGGTAGCGTAGCACTCGATACCGTAGAGACCCCTTTCGGGTCCAACACCGATGCACTTGGCGGGTCGGCAATCTATTTCAGCCACGCCGCCTGTCTGCTCCATCCAGTTCAGGTCGTAGGTGTGGTAGGCAGTGATTTTCCCATGGACATACTCGAGCGACTCGGCAACCGCGGTGTCGACGTGAGTGGCATAGAACGGAAGGATGGCGAGAGCTTTCGGTGGAAGGGAAAGTACTCCTACGACCTGCAGAACCGAGATACGCTCGAGACCAGACTCGGCGTGTTTGCCGATTTCAATCCCCGGATACCCGATCGGTTCAGGGATGCGGAGTATGTGTTTCTGGGCAACATCGATCCCGAGTTGCAGCTCAGCGTGCTAGACCAGATCAAGCAGCCGAAGTTGGTTGCCTGCGACACCATGAACTATTGGATCGAGAGCAAGCGTGACGTTCTGGTCGACCTGCTGCACCGCATCGACGTCTTGATGATCAACGATTCCGAAGCCCGGGAACTCTCGGGCGATTGGAACGTCTACCGGGCGGCGCGTTGGATCCTGCAACAAGGTCCTTCGGTCGCCGTCATCAAACAGGGAGAATACGGCGCGGTGTTGGTCGGGCAGGATCGGGTGTTCTACGTACCTGCGTTCCCGCTGGAGCAGGTGTTCGACCCGACTGGAGCGGGCGATTCCTTCGCCGGTGGCTTCATGGCTCACGTTGCCCGCACGGACGACACATCTCCGGAGAACCTGCGTCGAGCCATGGTCTATGGGGCCGCAATGGGCTCGTTCGCCGTCGAGCGGTTCTCCACGGAGCGCTTCGATGAGATCGGTGTGGCTGAGGTTACGGCGCGCGTGAGGGAGTTTGGGGAACTGGTGAGGTTCGATGTAGAACCGGAAGCTACGTAGATGCTCATCTCCTTCCCCTGCTTCCCCTCTTGATCAGGCCAGATGGAGAAGGGGAAACAGGGGAAGAAGGGGAAGAAGTGAACTCATGAGCAAGGCACAGAGATACAAGTCAGCCGGAGTCGACCTCGATGCCGCCGCGCTCGCCAAGCAGAGGATCAGCACGGCGGTATCGTCCACGCAGACGCCCTTGACCATCGGAGGTTTCGGTGCCTTTGGTGGCATGGTACGTGTTCCGCCAGACGTACACGATCCGGCCCTCGTCATGAGCACCGACGGCGTTGGGACGAAGGTGCTGGTGGCCATCCTGGCGGGTATCCATGACACCGTTGGTGAAGACCTGCTCAATCACTCGGTTAATGACATCCTGGTCCACGGGGCCAAGCCAATAGCGTTTCTCGATTACATAGCCGGCTCCAACATGGAGGTCGATACGATCGCCGGCTTGGTCGAGGGCATCGCGCGCGGGTGCCGCGCTCATGACATGGCGCTCGTGGGAGGTGAGACGGCGCAAATGCCCGATGTGTATCACCCGGGTCACTACGATCTAGCCGGCACCATAGTGGGTGTCGTGACCGAGTCGGCAGCGCTGCACGGGGACGCGGTTGCTCCCGGCGACTGCTTGATTGGGTACGCATCCAGCGGTCTCCACACAAACGGTTACACACTTGCCAGGCAGATCATATTCGATGAGATGGGCCTCGCGATCGACGACGCGATACCGGGTGTCGGAGCCACGGTGGCCGCAGCGCTGCTCGCCGTGCATCGGAGCTATTTCGATGTCATCTATCCGGTAGTTGGCAACATGCACGCCCTGGCCCACATAACGGGCGGTGGGATACCGGGCAATCTCGACCGACCGCTGCCGCAGGGTTGCGGGGCCAGAGTGGACCGCTCGACCTGGACCGTGCCCCCGCTGTTCCAAGTCCTGCAAGAGGCCGGCAAGGTCGATGAGGAGGAAATGTTCCAAGTGTTCAACATGGGCGTTGGGATGATCGCCGTTGTGCCGCGGATCCACGCGGACGTAGTGCGGACCTACGCGGAAAAAGAGGGCGTGGAGACGTGGGTGATTGGGGAGGTCGTGGAGGGGGATGGAGTTGAGATTCGCTGAGTACTCGGCTGCCCGGTGTCCCGGTGTCCCGGTTTCCCGGGTGCCTGGGTTTCTGGAACTGCGCGACGAAAACTGGCCTCTGGAGGGTTCGGTCTACTCAGCTTTGTTGCTCCGTACCTGGTCACCGTGCCGGCGATGACTGAAGCACAGGCCATGGAGCTTGCACTTGAGCTGGCCCTCAAAGGCTGGGGCCGGGTTGCTCCTAATCCGCTGGTGGGTGCTGTTCTGCTCAAGGGCGGCCAGGTCGTGGGGCAGGGGTATCACCACGAGTACGGTGGGCCTCATGCGGAAGTCGAGGCGATCTCGAATTGCGAAGACCCCCACGACACGACCTGCGTCGTCAATCTCGAGCCCTGTTCCCACAGAGGCAAGACACCACCCTGTACTGACGCTTTAGTCATGGCTGGGGTGAAACGGGTGGTCTTCGCCATCTCCGATCCCGATCGCAATGCCGCCGACGGTGCAGCGAAGCTCCGGGCAGCCGGCGTCGAGGTGGAGTCAGGGCTGCTGGAGCGGGAAGCCAGGGCACTCAATGCGGCGTTCCTTTGGAGCAGGGTGAGGCCGGAGCGGCCGTTTGTAGCCCTCAAGCTGGCCACGTCCATGGATGGCTTTGTGGCGGACGAGTGGGGCAAATCCCAGTGGATCACCGGCGAAGAGGCTCGCAGCCACGCTCGCTGGCTCAGAGCTGGGTTCGATGCCATTGCGGTGGGTCGCGGCACGGCCGACGCCGACGACCCCCAACTCACTGCCCGCGGACCGGTCGTGCCTCGGGTGCCCGCCACACGGGTCGTCTTCACCCGCTCGGGCCGGATCCGGCGCGAGCTGGGGCTGATTCGGACGGCAGCCGAGACTCCCACCACCGTGGTTGTCTCGCCCGAAGCCGGGCGCGTGGTGGCAGAGGCGCTGCGAGGCACTCATGTTCAAGTTGTTGTAGCCAATGGACTTATGGAAGCTGTACAGGAGTTGCGGGCTCGCGGGATCGGCTCTGTAATGGTCGAAGGCGGGCCCAATCTGGCCGGCCAGCTGCTCGATGAGGACTTGGTCGACCGTTTATACTGGTATCAGGCGCCGATCCTGCTGGGCCGAGGGTTGGCTGCCTTCCCCCACAAGACAGCGACCCCACTAGGCGATGCTCGCCGCTGGGTCCCTACCGAGCGCAAGGTCCTCGGTGAGAGTAACTTACTGGTGGTGGATAAGGAGCTATGTTCACAGGGATCGTAACAGAAATCGGCAAGGTGTCGGCGGTTCAGCGGGAGGCTGACCGGCTGGCCTTCACGATAGAGGCGCCCTACGACGACCTGGTACAAGGTGACAGCATTGCCGTCAGCGGCGCCTGCCTGACGGTTGTTGAGAAGGGTGAAAACTGGTTCAAGGTCGAAGCGATCGTCACGACCCGTGGTAGGACTTGGTTCGGCGATCTGCAGGTTGGTGACGAGGTAAATCTCGAGCGGTCGCTCCAGATCGGAGACCGGCTGGGTGGTCATTTCGTCCAGGGGCACGTAGACGGGGTCGGCACCGTACGCCGAGTCGAGGAAGATGCCGACGCCGTTCTGATCGACATCCACGTCCCGGATGAGATCGCCGAGCTGACCGTGCCTCACGGCTCGATCACATTTGACGGTGTGAGCCTTACCGTGAATACAACACCGGAACCCAACGTGGTTCAGGTGGCCTTGATCCCCTACACCTTGGAGCACACGACGCTCAGGAATCTGAAGCCGGGCGACCCGGTGCACATCGAAGGTGACATGATCGGGAAGTTCGTGCGTCAGTTGTTGCGCGACAGAGGGAACTGAACCAGCAAGTAACGGCGACGTATGTCGTAGTAGTCGAGGAAACTGACAATGCCGTATGGAACAATAGAACAAGCAATCACGGATACTCGCGATGGACGGCTCGTAATCGTGGCGGATGACGAGGACCGCGAGAGCGAAGGGGATCTCATCGGAGGTGCGAGCCGTGTGACTCCGGAGATGATCAACTTCATGGCCAAGTACGGCCGCGGGTTGGTGTGTCTCACACTCGTTCCGGAGCGTTGCGGTGCTCTGGGCCTACCCCAGATGACGGACGAAAACAACGAGTCGTCCGCGACCGCATTCACAGTGAGTATCGATGCGGCAAAACGCTTCGGCGTGACCACGGGGATCTCCGCAGCCGATCGGGCCAAGACGATACAGGTTGCCATTGATCCTGCAACAGCGCCATCAGATCTGTGCCGGCCGGGGCACGTCTTTCCCCTGCGCGCCCGACGCGGTGGTGTGTTGCAGAGGGTGGGTCACACCGAAGCCAGCATTGACCTGGCTCGTCTCGCAGGACTGTATCCAGCCGGTGTGATCTGTGAGATCATAGCCGACGACGGCAGCATGATGCGACGCGCGGAACTCGAGGTGTTCGCCAAGGAGCACGGTCTCACCTTCGTGACGGTGGCACAACTGGTTGCCTATCGGCTGCTACACGAACGGTTGATTCACCGGATTGCTGATGCACGACTGCCTACACCATACGGCGAATTCCGCATCATCGGATTTGAGAACGACGTCGACCGGTCTGAGCACATCGCCGTCATCTACGGCGACGTGAAGGATCGCGAGAACGTGCTGGTCCGCATGCACTCGAAGTGCCTCACCGGTGATGTGTTCGCGTCCGACCGGTGTGACTGTGGTTGGCAGCTGCACAGCGCCCTGAAAGCGATTGCGGACGAAGGTGCCGGGGTCGTGGTGTATCTGGATCAGGAAGGTCGTGGCATCGGACTGCTGAACAAGCTCAAGGCTTACGAGTTACAGGACGCGGGTCACGATACCGTTGAGGCGAACCGGCGCTTGGGCTTTGCTCCCGATCTACGCAACTACGGTATCGGTGCGCAGATACTGGTAGACCTCGGGCTCAGTTCTATCCGTGTGCTCACCAACAATCCACACAAGTTGGTTGGGTTGGAGGGCTACGGACTAGAGATCGTCGAGCGGGTCCCGATAATCGCGGACCCGACCACAGAAAGCCGGGATTATCTCGCGGTAAAGCGGGACAAACTGGGTCATCTCTTCTCGCACTAACATGTCATCTACCTCCAAGAGGGAGCGCCGTCTCGTCGGGCGCGCTCTGGTTGTGGCCAGTCGCTACAACGAAGCGGTCACGCACAAGCTGTTGAACGGAGCGGCAGAGGCACTGCACAACGCCGGCTTCGCGTCGGATGACGTGGATCTCGTCTGGGTGCCGGGTGCCTTCGAGTTGCCGGTAGCGGTACATCACGGACTGGCAACGCAACGTTACGTGCTTGCGGTCGCCGTGGGCGCAGTAATCCGTGGAGAAACACCACACTTCGATTACATCTGTGCCGCGGCTGCAAACGGTTTGAGCGAGGCTGCCATTCGATTCTCGACTCCAGTGGGATTCGGGCTGCTGACCTGCGACACAATGAACCAGGCACTGGCTCGTGCTGGTGGTGAGGCGGGTAACAAGGGAGAGGAAGCGGCGCAGGCGGCTTTGGAGACTGCACTGGCACTCAAACAAATCGATAGTGGTCTTGAGGCCTGAGACCAAGACGCGCGCCCGCGCCCTGCAGCTGCTGTACGCTTGGGAGATGCAGAATGGCAGGTCGGTCGCCCAGGTGGCAGTGGGTGTTATCGAACTGGACCCGCGCCGAGTGGGATCTCTGGCAGCTGCCGAAGGGCTCGCCAGCGCAGTAGTGAGTGACATCGCAGCGCTCGACGACCGCATCAGCGAGACCGCCGACAACTGGAGACTGGATCGGATCGGGGCGATCGAGCGGAACATTCTCAGATTGGGACTACATGAGCTTCTGCGCGGCGAAGTGCCACCCGCGGTGACGATTAGTGAAGCGGTCCGACTGGCGCATTGGTTTGCCGGTCCCAAGGCTCCGGCTTTCGTGAACGGAGTCCTCGACTCACTGGCTCGGCAGTTGGGCAAGCTGTGGAGATCCTGGCGGTCAACTGGCTGGATCTGGAGAACCCCCAAGCGGGAGGGGCCGAGATCCACTTCTTCGAGATCTTCAAGCGACTAGTCAGTGCGGGACACGACGTAACGCTCATCGCGTCCGGCTGGAAGGGAACGACTCCGAGGACCACAATTGATGGGATCGAGGTGCATCGTTTTGGTGGGCGGCACAGCTTTGCGATGTATGGTCGTGGAGCGGTACGACACGCGCTGCGGGAGGGCAGCTTCGACGTGCTGGTCGAAGACATCAACAAACTGCCACTGTTCCTGCCCACGTTCAGTCGATTGCCGTTTTACGTCATCATACCGCATCTGTTTG
>JAUVRV010000142.1 GCA_030597435.1 Gemmatimonadales bacterium
TCAACCTGGCGAACGGAAAGACGGTCAAACTGCCAATGGACCGCGGAGAATGTCAAAAGTGGAACCGGGCCCCCGGAAACCTGTACAGAACTCCACAGAACATGCGGGTGGATCCAGCAAGCTCAAGGAGGATCTCGATCTCGCTCGATCAGGTGATCCCTCCCAACCCCGACCCGGAGGACACCAAGTACATCAAGCACGTGAGAATCCAGAGCGATCTCTTGACGGAGTTTTGGGGTCGCCCGATGTATCTCGGCGCGCATGTGCTGCTCCCGGAAGGTTTCGACGTGTATACCGAGGCCCGCTATCCATTGGTGGTCTTTCACGGGCACTTCCCCACTGACTTCGGTGGGTTTCGAGAGGAACCACCTGACCCCGACCTCGAGCCAGACTACAGTGCTCGGTTCGCCGTCCATGGCTACAATTTGATGCAACAGCAGGAAGCATACGACTTCTACCGCAGGTGGACCGGCCCCAACTTCCCTCGCATGCTGATCATCGAAGTGCAACACGCGAATCCGTACTACGACGATTCGTATGCGGTGAACTCAGCCAACCTCGGCCCCTATGGGGATGCCATCACGTACGAGCTGATTCCATACATCGAGGAGCAGTTCCGCGGGATAGGGGAAGGATGGGCTCGATTTCTCTACGGCGGCTCGACCGGCGGCTGGGAAGCGCTGGCGGTCCAGGTAATGTACCCCGATGAGTACAATGGCACGTTTGCCGCCTGCCCGGACCCAATCGATTTCCGAGCTTACACGTTGGTCAACATCTATGATGATGACAACGCTTACTACGTGGAAGGACCGTTCAAGCGCACCAAGCGGCCAGGACATCGGAACTGGCTTGGCGCAATCGATTTGACACTGGAAGACTACAATCACCTGGAACTCGTGTTGGGCACAAAGAGCCGGTCGGGTGACCAGTGGGACATATGGGAAGCCGTTTATTCGCCAATGGGAGATGACGGTTACCCCCAGCGGATCTGGGACAAGATGACCGGTCAGATCGACCACGAAGTCGCCGAGTACTGGCGGGAGAACTACGACTTACGCCACATCATGGAGCGCGACTGGGAAACACTCGGGCCCAAGCTCGAAGGCAAGATCCACATCTACGTGGGTGACATGGACAACTATTACTTGAATAACGCCGTGTGCCTGACCGAGGAATTCCTGGAGGGCACTGCGAATCCCTATTACGACGGTGTCGTTGACTACGGCGATCGGGCGGAGCACTGCTGGAACGGAGACCAAGAGAACGGCAACCATATCTCGCGACTGCGCTACAACACCATGTACGTGCCCAAGATACTCGAGCGGTTGAGAAAAAGCGCGCCACCGGGAGAAGTTCAGAGCAGTTGGCGCTGAGCTGCAGATGGCAGTCGATCTCACCAATGGCCTCGAGTCTGTTAGCTCGGGGCCATTCTTCTCTTCACCCTTTTCCAGCGAACCTACCCGTCTACCATCAGCCCCAGCCCTTTCTCCTTCGCCTTGCGAAACGCCAGCAGCGCGATCGCCGTGTCCTGCACACCAACACCAGTCAGATCGCAAACCGTGATCTCGCCCTCCGCGGCACGCCCCTGTTTGCTGCCGGCCGTCAACTCACCTAGCTCAGTTATGTCGTGGCTCTCATCCAAGATCCCCGCGTCCTTGGCATGATGCAGCTCACCCAAACGAAAACACTGTGACTTGCGGTCGCAGACGATGCGGTCGGCTCGTCCCAACACCTGTGGTTCGAGTTCCTGCTTCTCCTCGCTATCCGACCCCATTGCGGTAATGTGTTGGCCCGCATGCAGCCACTCAGCTCGTACGTAAGGTGTCCTTGAAGGAGTTGCTGTAATCACCAACTCACTCTCACGCACGACCATTTGCGGATCGGACACCACCGTGACGTCGCGCCCCAGTTCGCTTGTCATCTCGCGGGCATAAGCCGCAGCCGCAGCCGGCTCTCGATCGTAGGCCAAGATACGGTTGAAGCCACGCACCAACTGGAGGGCCCTAACCTGATACCGACCCTGGGTCCCGGTGCCCACCACACCAACACTGTCGATCTTGTTGCGGGCCAAGTACTTCGCCGCAATGGCTCCCGCCAATGCAGTCCGTATGTCTGTCAAATAACCGTTGTCGAGCAGAACGGCCTGGGGGAAACCGGTCTCAGCGCTCACCACGATCATCATGCCACTGCCGCTGGGAAGCCCTTGCTTTGGGTTGTCGAAGAAGCCCGACGCGATCTTCACCGCAAAGCTCTCCCAACCCTCGACATACGCCGATTTCACATCTACCTCGCCGCTGCGTTCGGGTACCGGGATCATCATGATCGGGGGAACCGTCGCCATCCCCTGGGCCAGCCGAGTGAACCCGTCCTCTACGGCTTGCAGAGATTCCTCATCCAGGCCTACACAGGTTCGCAATTCCGACTCGGTTAGAACGGTGATCGGTGGAAGGGGCACTTGATTTCCTCAGTAGCCGCTAATCATTCTCAGTGCCGCGGCTGTACACCACCTTCCCACCTATGATCGTGTACACTACCTCGGTTGTCGGGATCTCGTCTTCCGCAATCGTCATGATGTCCTGGGACAAGACGGTGACGTCAGCCAGCTTGCCTGGCGTGAGAGACCCCTTGCTGTCCTCCTCGAATGCGGCGTATGCGCCGTTGATCGTGTACGATCTCAGAGCCTCCTCCCGACTCATCCTCTGATCGGGATAGAACACCCTTCCGTCATTCAGCCGTCGCGACACGGTGGCATAGAAGCTGGCAATGGGATCGACGTCCTCTACCGGAGCGTCCGTACCATTGGTGACGACGGCACCACTCTGCATCAGCTTCTGCCACACGTATGCACCCTCTTCCGCTCGCCGTTCACCCAAACGCTCTAATACGTAGGGAGCATCGGAGGTGCAATGAATCCCCTGCATCGAGGCGATCACACCCAGCTGTCCAAACCGTGGGATGTCGTCCGGGTGGAGATGCTGCGAGTGTTCGACACGCCAGCGCCTATCAGTTCTCTCAGGATTTGCCCTGTACGCTTCCTCAAAGATATCGAGCGTCTCGCGGTTGGCCCGGTCGCCAATCGCATGCACACAGAGCTGGAAATCGTGCTCCGCAGCGATCCGTGCAGTCTCTCTGACGCTCGCTACCGTGCTAGTGTTGAGGCCGGAGCTGGTAGGCATATCCTCGTACGGCTCCAACAACCATGCACCATGCGGGCCCAGAGCACCGTCTAGGCTGCGCTTGATGGCACGGACCGTCAGATGGTCGTTGCCATATCCAATGATTCGGTAGTCAGCTATCCGTTCCGCCAGGCGATCGTTGGACACACGCAGCATGACCCACAACCGTACATCCAGGCTTCCGTCGTCGATCATCTCCTTGATGAGATCGACGGTTCCAAAACCCGAACCGGCATCCTGGAAACTCGTGATACCCTTGGATAGAACCTCATCATTCGCCAGCTGGAGAACACGACGTGGGTCCGAGCCTTCGGCACCCTCATACGCGCCACCCAGAAGACCTTGAGCCGTCTCACGGAACGCCCCAATCGGCTCACCACTGGCATCACGTACGATCTCGCCACCCGGCGGGTCGGGGGTGTCGCGTGTTATACCGGACATCTCCATGGCCTTGGCGTTGGCAAACGACGCGTGGCCGCTGGCATGCCGTAGTACCACCGGATTGTCGGGTGACACGGCACTCAACGTGTGGTGCGTCGGCAATCCGTCCACGTTGGGTTCGGGTGTCGCATCCCACTTCTCCTGATGCCAGCCGCGCCCGCGGATCAGCTCTCCCGTAGCTGCGTCTCCGACAACGGCCGCAACCATGGACACCACTTCACCCCAATTGGCGACAGCCATGAGGTTGAGCTGCATCTTTGCCGCGCCAATGCCGGAGAAGTGCCCATGGCTCTCGATGAAACCGGGAATCGCCAGCATGCCGTCGAGGTCGATAACCTCTGTCTCGCTTCCGATATATGCTCTGATTTCGCGGTTGGAGCCCACAGCGAGGACCGTGTCCCCCTTCATCGCGATCGCCTCTCCCTCGGGCACGTCATCGTCCACGGTCACGATTCTGCCGCCCTGCAGCACCAAGTCAGCAGCGACCTCGGGCTCGGCGTAACAGCCGAGCGTGCTTACCATCGCCAAAACGAAGCAAGAACCAATCAAGTGACGATTCCATCGCACAAACGCTGTCATTCTCAGCCTCCGCCTGGGGTTGTCTCGATTCATTTGATGAGGGAAAACTACGCCAGTGCAGGCGAAACGGTTAGACTCCCAGCCTGCGGCCGGAGGAGATCGCTACACGAATGTAGGTCGCGAAGATGACTATTGTATCTTGCGCACCTATGGAATCTCAGCGGCATTCGTTCCTGGACCATCCTCACCGGACCCTGATCGGGCTCTCCCTACCGGTCATGGCTGCACTCGTGGTCGAGCCGCTCGCGGGCCTGGTCGATACGGCATTTGTCGAGAGGCTTGGCGCCGCCTATGCTGCGGCGCTAGCCGCAGCTACCATGATATTTGCCAGCATTGTCTGGGTCTTCAACTTCCTCGGGATCGGAACTCAGACCGCGGTGGCCCAGTCCCAAGGTCGCGGCGACACCGCTAGTGCACGACAGGCAGGCACCGTGGCCATCGTGCTGGCAACCGCGTGCGGTATTGCCCTTGCCGCAGTGATGTGGCCGCTTCTGGGCGTCGCCGCACGTTGGATGAGCGGCGACCTGCTCGTACAAGAAGCGACCCTGACTTACCTCAAGATCAGGCTCCTTGGCGCCCCCGCTATCCTGATCATGCTTGCCAATCTCGGAGCCCTTCGCGGTCTCGAGCGCATGCAGGCAACCTTCTGGATCGCGGGAGGAGTCAGTCTGGTGAACATCGTTCTCGATCCGATTCTGATCTTCGGATGGGGGCCGGTGCCAAGACTCGAGATCGCCGGAGCCGCGTGGGCCACGACGGCAAGTCAAGCAGGTGGAGCTGTCATCTCACTGATACTAGTCAGTAGGACTCTCGGGTATTCTCGCACTTTGAGCCGGCGTCGCGCGACTGCTCTTCTAGTCGTCGGACGAGACATGATCGTTCGGACCGGCGCTCTGTTGATCTTCCTACTCGTGGCAACGCGAACCGCACTTCAGATCGGAGTGGACGCAGGTGCTGCCCACCAGGCAGTACGGCAGGTCTGGATGATGATGGCATTTCTGTTGGACGCGTTCGCCCACTCGGCCCAGAGCCTCATCGGATTCTTCCTGGGCGCGGGTGATCTTGGCTCTGCACGTCGTGTGGCTCGCGTTGCTTGCTCGTGGGGCCTGGCCACTGGACTGGCGCTCACCGCGGGATTGCTCGCACTCGAGGGAGTCGTAGCGGCACTGCTGGTCCCGCCATCGGCCCTGCTGCTGTTTTCAAGTGCATGGCTCGCCGCTGCCCTGGCGCAGCCTCTCAACTCTCTCGCCTTCGTGACCGATGGCATTCACTGGGGGACGGGTGACTTCGCCTTCCTGAGAAACGCGATGCTCGTGTCTACCGTGGCAGGTCTGGTATGCCTCGCGCTGATCGAGACGACATCACCACACGCACTTACGCACGTTTGGCTAGTGACAGCGCTCTGGATCACGATACGCGCGATACTTGGCACTCTGCGGATTTGGCCAGGTGGGGCTCGAAGTCCGCTTCGGACCGGCATGTAATCGCCTACACCGAGCCTATAGCTTGTCGCTATTCTTGATCAGCTGATAGAAGTACCGCACTCCTAGAGCAAAGCTCTCGATCGCCAGCCGCTCACCAGTGCCATGCACCCGTGCCATGTCACCGTCACCAATGATCGCCGGAAAGAACCGGTAAACCTTGTCAGACCGTGCGGCGTAGTACCTGGCATCGGTGCCACCCATGACGAGGTACGGTGCAACTAGCAGGTCATCGCCGGGGACGAGTTGTCGCAATGTGGTAGCCAGCATTTGAAACGCCGGTGCCTCGGGATCGGATACGGGCGAAGGATCACGGCCAGCGCCGGAAATCTGCACCCGGTCATCAGCAACGACCTGACGTACCCGCTCCTTCACGGTCTCAACGGTCTCACCGGGGATTATCCTGAAGTTGACCACAGCTCGCGCTTCTATCGGTAGCACGTTGGACTTGACGCCACCGTTGATGATCGTCGCCGCTGTTGTCGTTCGCACCATCGCTGCCGATTGTGGATCGGAGATCAAGCCTTTCGTAACAAGAGGCTTGAAGAGCCACATGTTGGCAAACAGCAGCTTCATCCCGAACGACATCTCTGGACCGATGTACTCAAACAGGGTGAACGCAGCCCCGTCGACGCGGGCCGGAAACTGATTCTCCTCGAGCCGCGTGATTGCCTTGCTCAGAATACCGATGTTGGTGTGTTCCGGTGGCATGGAGGAATGTCCGCCGTCGCCCTCAACCACGAGTTCCAGACTCACACCACCCTTCTCCGCGATACCGATGATTGCCGCGCGACCGGCCACACCCGGCACCAAGCCGTCAACGATGGCGCCACCCTCATCGAGCACAAGGGCGTAGTCGTTCACGCCGCGCGACTCGAGCAGATCCGCTATCTGCCTGGCGCCACTCGCCCCACCCACCTCCTCATCGTGACCGAACGCTAGATAGACCGTCCTAGCCGGCTGATGCCCTTCCGCCAACAGCTTTTCCACCGCTTCGAGTATCGCAAGAACACTGCCCTTGTCGTCCATCGCACCCCGGCCCCAGATGTAGCCGTCGGCGATCGCACCACCGAAAGGAGGATGCTCCCAGTCATTCTCGGTACCTGGTATGACTGGGACGACATCCATGTGCCCCATGAGAACAATCGGATCCAGGTCGGGCTCTCTACCGGGCCACGTATACAGGAGGCTCA
>JAUVRV010000400.1 GCA_030597435.1 Gemmatimonadales bacterium
AAAGCCGTGGGCGGCAAACGTCAGCAGGCCGGGACACAACAGCTCCCCAAGCGCCAGGGCGGCGGGTACATAACAGCCCTTCAATCCGTCGCGGTTGCGGTGAACTGTGACGTAGTATCGCAGCGCCTCGCCAAGCCATTTGACCAACGGGTCACGTGAAGCGGCGAAGGCCCGGACCTCGTCGGGGCGCAAGATCATCAATCGGGTTACGTCGAGCGCGACCATCCGTGTATGGATTCCGGCCCGCACGACCCGGTCAGCGGCCTCAGGGTCGCACCAGGCATTGAAGTCTGCCCAACGCTTGGCGCTTCCTCGCTGGGTCAGGCAACCGAATATCCCAATGTGTTGACTGATTCGTGCGCGAACCAGTTTCCGGTCGTCCTCTAGCGCGTGCGCCAGATTGGTGAGTGGACCGAGCGTGACGAGCGTGATCGGTCGCGAGCAGTCGGTTAGAAGCTCGGTCAGCACGTGCTCGTTTCGCGTGACGCCGGCCGGCGTCGTCGTGCGTATCGGGGCGTGCCCCACTCCCGTCGCACCATGCGTCTCAGGCGCGGTCACGAGCGGGCGAACCAGGGGTCGGTCCGAGCCAGGGTGAACCGGCACGTCGGTTCGGTCGGCGAGTCGCAACAGCTCGCGCGCGTTCCGCGCGGTTGCCTCGAGTGACGCATTGCCATACGTCGTGGTTACGGCAACGATATCCAGCAAAGGAGATCGCGCCGCCAGGGCAAGTGCGACCAGGTCATCGATCCCTGGATCGGTATCAATGATGACCGGTCCTATCTCCCTCTGGCGTGTACGTCCGGAAGGGTCTAAGCTTGGTGACGTGTTCAATCGACAATCCGGGACGCAATGACAGAACACACTGACTGGAAAGATCTACGACCTGCGTACGCAGAGCTGATCGAGGCGTTCGGCAAGGGCTGGGAGCAGGGCAAGCCGGATGAGATCGCAGGCGTTTTCACGGACGACGGAGTTTTCTCACCTAACCCGTTGGAATCTCCCCTCCGAGGCAAAGCCGCGATCAGGGTGTACTGGAAGGATGCGCCTCTGGAACAGGCCGAAGTCTCATTCCGTTTCGGTGAGATATTCGTGGCAGGTCCCTGGTTCGCGACGGAGATCAAGTGCACGTTTCGGCGGCGCCGAAGCGGCAAGATGATGGATGTGCGAGGTGCCCTGTTCTGTGAGACCATCGACGGGAAGATAGCCGAGATGCGAATGTACTGGCACCGAACCGAGAAATAGCCAAGGGATACATGGAGGCTCCCGTACTCCTTGGCTGCCAGGGTTGGAACCAGCCGGCGTGGGTGGATTCAAGCCACCCTCACGATGCCACAGAGATCGAGATGTTGCGCAACTACGCAACTGATTTTCCTACGGTTGAGGTAGCAGACACCTTCGCTGGCATCCCACCGACGCCGTTGCTCGAGAGTTGGCGTGATGCGGTGCCCGACGGGTTTCAGTTCGCCTTGAAGGTGCCACAGCAGATAACCCACGAGCACCGTTTCGTCGAAGCAGGCCAACTGCTGGAACGCTTCTTGGAACGCGTCGTCGTGCTGGGCGATAAGCTGGGACCACTGCTGCTGGCGATGCCTACCGGGTTCAAGCCGACGAATGACGCAGTTCGCACCATGAAGAGCTTCGTTCATTCACTCCCCGCCGGGTTCAAATGGGCGATGGAGTGCAGGCGGCCCGACTGGCTCACAAAGGAGCTGTTCAGCTTGCTCAGTCGCCGCAATGTTACTCTCGTGCTGAGCGACGACAGGTGGGTCAGAAGAAGTGTGATGTTGAACCTCGCAAGTGAGCCCACCGCTGACTTCTCCTACGTCCGGTGGAACGCGAGGCATCCGCGAGGTCCGAACGGGCGACCGGACGCGTCAGTGCCACAGCCGACTCTATCCAGATGGTCACCCGCGATCAGCGAATTGAGAAGCCGTGTGTCAACTGTCTTCGGATATGTCTCGCGCGGGTTCGGTGGCGACCAGTTCCCCGGTTGTGTCAGACTCTTCCAAAATGCGATCGACCAGGAGTCCGCTCCTTGGATCTGAGCCTGGTGAGTCGCTCGCAGTATTCGGTGCAGGCCCAACCCGCCCTACTTCCCTAGAGTCAGCAGCTTATCTTCTGTCGTGATGAGAGTTCGCGTCGCCATTGCTCAGATTAGACCTACCAAGGCCGATTACGCTGCCAACTTGGAGCGAGTGAGGTCGGTGCTTACCGACTTGACCACGTGGGACCGGCCGCCGGACCTGGTTGTGTTTCCCGAGAGCATCATGTCCGGCTATTTCCTGGAGGGAGGCGTTAGGGAAGTGGCGGTCACGGCAGGGACCTTGTTCAGCGACTTGCGGTCACTGCATGCCTCGTCCGGCGCACCGCCGCTCGACGTTACGGTTGGATTCTACGAGGAGTTCCGTAACCGCTATTACAACTCCGCTCTGTATGCATCGCTCGGTGACCAGCCTGAGATTCGACACGTGCACCGCAAGGTGTTCTTGCCCACGTACGGTTTGTTTGACGAGCAGCGCTTCGTCGAGAAGGGCTCTACTGTGCAGGCGTTCGACACGAGGTGGGGTCGCGCGGCGATGCTGGTGTGTGAAGATGCCTGGCACTCGATAACAGGTACCATCGCGGCTCTCGACGGTGCCCAACTCCTAATTGTACCCAGTGCCGCGCCGGCAAGCGGTGTTGCTCCGGTCAAGGGGACCCCGGCGGAGGTTCAATCCCGTCCTGCTAGCGTGGCGCGCTGGGAACGCCTGCTGCAGAATATGGCAGAGGAGCACGGTCTGTTCACGGTCCTGGCACAACTGGTGGGTTTCGAGGGTGGGAAGGGCTTCCAGGGAGGTTCCTGTGTGGTTGGACCCGATGGTGAGGTCCTGGCCAGGGGGCCGGCGTTTGAAGAGTCGATAGTGACCGCGGATCTCGAACTTGATGCCATTACCCGGGCGCGGACCGATCAGCCGCTGTTGGGGGATCTGGAGACCCAGCTCCTCAACCTGCTCCGTTCGCTCGACTCTCCAGGAGCCCCAGCCGAGTACGACGCGTCCGTAGGGCCTGCTACCGAGCCAGCTCCATCGCAGCCGGCCGAACTCCCTGTCGCTGCCCCACAGGCTGATACCGACCCGATGGCGATCGATGGTGAGCTGACAGCGCGCTGGTTGGTGGCGTTTCTCGAGGACGAAGTCGT
>JAUVRV010000245.1 GCA_030597435.1 Gemmatimonadales bacterium
CACCCAAGCGACCGGTGAACCCCTTCCTTTCGCGGGATCCGAACCAGAAGGCAAGACGGCTTGCGCGCGCGCTAATCTCGGACATGATCGTCTACCAGCCGAAGAAACGGCAGGACGCGCTCGAAGCCGGGACTCTCAAGGATGCTTTCGACGAAGAGATCAAGAAGAGTTGGGGGGAGTATGTGCAGCAGGTCGGTGAGGAGCTGGCCAACTCCACTGATTGCTTCACCGAGGCCCTAAACGACATTCTCGCTGGAGGTCGTCAGGTGTTCTAGGGTGGTGTCAAGTCACTGCATGGCCTATATTTGCCTGCAGACGAGCCGTTCTCCCCAGGCCCGGGCGGACGGCTTAATTCGTATAATGCTCAAGCGGGAGTGTGAATGGCTGACCAAGTGCAATCCCTGTTGGAAGACATAGATACCAGACTGAAAGAACTACGAGGTTATCTTTGACCTCGAGTCCAAGAAAGCCCGCCTAGCACAACTCGAATCCTCCATGTCAGCTCCTGGATTCTGGAACGATTCGGAGCAGGCAAGGGCCACGGTCGAGGAGACCCGGCAACTAAAACGTTGGACGGAACCCCACTCCGATCTCAGCTTGCGGACCAAAGACGCCCTGGAGCTGTATCAGCTCGTATCGGAGGATCCCGATCCGGAACTCGAGCAGGGTCTCGCTGTTGCAGCAAGAAAGCTCCTGACGGAACTCGAGCATCTGGAACTCCAGAACATGTTACAGGGTCCCGATGATTTGCTTTCGGCGTTGCTAACGATCCATCCGGGGGCGGGCGGAACCGAATCGCAGGACTGGGCCGAGATCCTCACGAGGATGTATACCAGGTGGGCGGAACAACAGGGCTATGGTGTCAGGGTGCTAGACCTGTTGCCGGGTGACGAAGCCGGAATAAAATCGGTGTCGGTGGAAATCAGTGGTGACTACGCCTACGGGTACCTGAAGGCCGAAAAAGGGGTACATCGTCTGGTCCGGATATCGCCGTTCGACGCCCAGTCACGCAGGCATACGTCCTTCGCATCTGTTTTCGTGTACCCGGCGGTCGACGACACCGTGGAGATCGACCTGCGGGATGACGACATCGACATGGAGGTGTTTCGCGCGTCGGGTGCCGGCGGTCAGCATGTCAACAAGACGTCTTCCGCGGTGCGTTTGCGTCACCTTCCGACAGGCACCGTGGTCTCTTGCCAACAGGAGCGGAGTCAGTTCAAGAACAGGGCGACGGCCATGAAGATGCTCAGGGCGGCACTGTATCAGCAGGCCATCGAGGAGCGTGAGAAGGCACGGGCCGAAGTCGAAGCATCCAAGGCCGACATCAGTTGGGGCAATCAGATTCGGTCGTACATCTTCCAGCCCTACACGATGGTGAACGACCATCGGACGGAGATGAAGGTGACGGACGTTCGGGCAGTAATGGACGGAGACATCGGTGCGTTCATTGAGGCATACTTGAAGAAATTCGGGGGCAGAGCAGCGTGAGTGTGGTAACGCGATCGTTCGTGGAGGAGGCGCGCCGGGAGAAATTGGCGGCCCTGCGGGAGCAGGGGATCTTGCCCTTCGAGTACGGCTACGCCAAGACACACACAGCGCTTGCAGCCGTAAACGGCTACGCACCCGACGCAGAACTTCCGGTTCGTCTGGCCGGCCGGATTGTCGCGCTTCGGCCTCATGGCAAGACCACGTTTGGGCACATGGCGGACCATACGGGAAGAGCGCAGTTCTTCGTACGACGAGATGAGGTCGGAGACGATGCCTACCGCACGCTGAAGCTCTTGGATCTCGGCGACCATGTCGGGGTCGAGGGCGTCATGTTCACGACAAAGACGGGGGAAGTGACGGTGCGCGTGGCCAAGCTGGTGCTTCTTGCAAAGGCGTTGCGTCCTCTTCCGCTCGGCAAGGAAGACTCTGATGGAGTGCAACACTCCGGCCTTGCCGATACCGAAACGCGGTACCGTGAGCGGTACGCAGATCTGGCGGTGAACGCGGAGACGCGAGCGACCTTCCAGACACGTGCCCGACTGATCACCTACTTGCGGAACTTCCTCGATGCAAGAGGCTATATCGAGGTAGAAACGCCGGTGATGCAGCCCATTTACGGTGGTGCTCTGGCACGCCCGTTCGCAACGTATTACAGCGCGCTCGATTCGCCGTTCTACCTGCGGATCGCCACCGAATTGTATCTCAAGCGTTGTATCGTGGGAGGGTTGGACCGCGTGTACGAGATAGGGAAGGATTTCCGGAACGAGGGAATCGACCGGGAACACAATCCCGAGTTCACGATGCTCGAGTTCTATCAAGCCTACGCAGACTACACGGACATCATGCAGTTGGTGGAGGAAATGCTCCACGGACTAGTTGTTGATCTCTACGGGAGTTCTGAGATCGAACGCTTCGGCACCGGGCTCGACTTCAAGCCACCGTGGTCTCGATTCGAGTACACGAGGTTGGTACGCGAACACGCGGGGGTCGACTTGAAAACTGCTGAAGACGCAGTTCTTAGAGCAACTCTGGCCAATCGCGACATTGAGAATCTCGACAGCATACCGCGCACTAAGCTGATCGATGAGTTGTTCAAACACTTTGTGGAACCGCAGTTGCTGCAGCCCACCTTCGTGCTGGACTATCCCATTGAGATCTCGCCCTTGGCCAAGCCGAAGCGCGGTGACCCGACTCTGGCCGAGCGATTCGAACTGTTCATTCAGGGCAGGGAACTGGCGAACGCGTTCAGCGAACTCAACGATCCCGACGACCAACTAGCTCGGTTCCAAGCTCAATCAGCCGCTCGAGCGGCCGGCGACGAAGAAGCGCATCAGATTGACGAAGATTACGTGCGTGCACTGGAGTATGGTATGCCGCCGACAGGTGGATGCGGTATCGGCATAGACCGCCTGGTAATGTTGCTGACGGAGTCGCCCTCGATAAGAGACGTCATCCTGTTCCCGATGCTGAGGCCGGAGACATGAGTCGGTTGGATGCCAAGCTAGCGAGCCGGTATCTGCGCAGCCGTCGTTCGTCCAAGCTCGTTTCACTGATCACGCTGATTGCGATTGGTGGCGTGACGGTCGGCGTAGGCGCGCTGATCGTGGTCACTGGCGTAATGAACGGACTAGGGAACGAGCTGCGCGCGAAGATCCTGGTGGCGACACCGCACTTGCGGGTCGGTACCTACGGTAAAGGTATCCGACTCGACAATTGGGAGTTCGCGCGTGACGAAGTACTGAAGCATCCTGACGTACTGGCGGCCGCTCCCTTCGTGCTGACACAAGGGCTGATCACGGCGGGTGCGGACTACAACGAAGGGGTGTATGTGGTCGGGATTGACCCCGATACCGGCAGCATGGCAATCACGGACTTGCCGCGCCGGTTCATCGAGGCAGACCTCTCGTTCGAGACGACCCGGGACGATGTTGATGGCGCCATTGTGCTCGGCAGGAGGCTGGGTGAGCGTCTCGTTGCCTACAAGGGCGATACGGTTGTTGTGATCTCACCGATCGGCACAAAATTCAGTGCGTCGACCGGGACTCTCATGCCCCGGTTCTGGACATTCGAAGTAACCGGTCACTTCGAGACCGGAATGTACGAGTATGACAACTCATATGCGGTGATGTCACTGGCTACCGCGCAGAAGTTTGCCCAGCTGGGTGATGCCGTGTCGATGCTGGAGGTGAAGCTGAAGGACGGTTGGGATGCAATCCGGGTTGGGCGAGAGATCGAAGAGCAGATGGGATATCCGTACCGCACGGTGGATTGGCAGAGTCAGAATGCCGGTCTGTTCTCGGCACTGAAGTTAGAGAAACTCGCGATGGGTACGGTGCTGCTGCTGATCGTCATCGTGGCCGCATTCAACATCGTCAGCACGCTGATCATGGTTGTGCGTGATAAAACTCGTGAGATTGGCATTCTCAGAGCGATGGGCATGTCGGCAGGCACGATTCGCAGAGCATTCATTCTTCAGGGCGTTGTAATAGGCGTGGTAGGCACCACCCTGGGAACGATACTCGGCCTGGTACTCGCGCGCTACGTCGACCAACGGAAACTCATCGACATCGATCCCTCCGTGTACTTCATAGACCACCTTCCGGTGCAGGTTGACCCGCTCGACCTGCTGATCATCATCGTGGCGAGCCTCCTGGTCGCGACGCTGGCCACGATATATCCGGCAGCCCGCGCGGCCTCGCTCAACCCTGTCGACGCGATCAGGCACGAATGAGTGCGGTAATCGAGGCGCGCGGCGTCAAGAAGGTCTATCTCAGCGGGGGATCACCGCTCGAGGTGTTGAGCGACGTGAATTTGGCAGTGCACCCGGGCGAGGTGGTCGCCGTGGTCGGAGCCAGCGGCACCGGCAAGAGCACGCTGTTGCACCTCCTGGGTGCACTGGACCAACCGAGCGCCGGGGAGATCTCGGTTGATGGTGAGTCCTATTCGACCCTGTCTGCTGCACAATTGGATCGACTGCGGAACCGGAAGCTGGGTTTTGTGTTCCAGTTTCATCATCTGCTGCGCGAGTTCTCGGCACTCGAGAACGTAATGATGCCACTGTTGATTGCAGGTCAGTCGGATGACCAAGCACGTAGCAGAGCTGAGGAGGTCCTGGCCGAGGTCGGGTTGGCGGGCCGGATGAGGCACCGCCCGGCAACCCTCAGCGGTGGCGAGCAGCAGCGATGTGCGGTGGCACGGGCTATGGTACACGATCCCCGTGTTGTGCTGGCGGATGAACCCAGTGGCAATCTCGACAACTTCAACAGCGAACGGTTGCACGACTCACTTTTCGGGATGGCGCGAGCGCTCGAGACCGCGATGGTTCTGGTTACTCACAATCCACAACTCGCACAGCGCTGCGACAGGATCCTACTGGTGGAGAACGGACGGCTGAGACAGCTGGATTCGGCCGAGGTATTGCCGTAATGCAGTGTGACAACTGCAAGGAGCGAGAGGCTGCGGTTCACCTGACACAGATAGTGGACAATTCGGTGACCACCCTCCATCTGTGCCCGCAATGCGCGGCCGAGAAAGGCGTCCAGACCGGTGCCAACGTCGCGAAATTCCCGCTGTCAGATTTTCTGGCCTCCATGGGGAAGGGAGTCGGCGGACACCTCGCGCCAGATGACTCCTCGGAGACGTGCGACTTCTGCGGAGCTGCCCTCAAGGACTTCCGGGAGACCGGCAGGCTGGGATGTCCTCACTGCTACGACACGTTTGAGAGTCACTTGCGTGACCTGTTGCGACGATTGCACGGCTCCAGTCATC
>JAUVRV010000032.1 GCA_030597435.1 Gemmatimonadales bacterium
CAGGGATTTCGAGGCTACCAGGCTGAGGTTGCCGGCAGCCGTCGATAGCTGGGGACTTGCCGCCTGGCATGCGGGAGACGGTTACGAACTCGTCGTCACTCCGCCCGACGATCGACAGCTTGGGCAGGAGTATCCCTACTTCTTCCCGCGGGACGAAGCCGTCGTGGAGCCTGCCGGACCGCCGGTCGTCGCCACGAACGGGGATTCCTCCACTTTCTCCTTCACCGAATCATCCTATGCAGCTGGGCCGGCCGAGCGGTTGCGTGGAGTGTTGCTGCTGCCGGAAGGGGAGACTTGGGACGATGCGGGTCGTCACAGGGCGCTGGATGTCGACGTACCTGTGTCGGAGGCCATGCAAGAAGCCCCAATCCGTCCGAGCAACACGGCGGGATCGGTCACCCTCTCGATGGCCCTGATGTTCGCCCTGGTTGGCGGGTTGTTGCTCAACCTGATGCCGTGCGTCTTCCCAGTGCTCTCGATCAAGATCCTCGGTTTCGTGAACCAGGGTGGGGAAGACCGCTTCAAGACGGGTGCTCACGGGCTCGCTTTCGGTAGCGGCGTGCTTCTGTCGTTCTGGGCGCTGGCGGGTTTGATACTGCTGCTCAGGGCTGGCGGTGCGCGTCTTGGCTGGGGGTTTCAGCTTCAGTCACCGGCGTTCGTAGCCGCGATGGCGAGCCTCTTCTTCGGCCTCGCACTCAATCTCATGGGAGTGTTCGAGGTCGGTAATGTGTTGACCCGGTTGGGGGGCCGCGTGGTGCAGCCCTCGGGTTACGGCGACTCGTTCTCCAGCGGCGTGTTGGCCACGCTGATCGCCACCCCGTGCACAGCTCCCTTTATGGGCGCCGCCCTTGGGTTCGCGTTGACACAACCCCCGCTTCCGACCTTCCTGATATTCGGCGCCCTCGGTGCCGGCATGGCAACACCCTATGTCGTTCTGTCCATGTCGCCTCCGCTGTTGCGACTGCTGCCAAAGCCGGGCCCGTGGATGGAGACAATGAAGCAGCTGTTGGCATTCCCTCTGTTCGGGACGGTCATATGGTTGGTGTGGGTGTTTGGCCGCCAGACAGGAGTGAACGGGGCGGCATACCTGTTGGTGTCGCTCATGCTGCTCGGGTTGGCCGGTTGGATATTGGGGCGCTGGAGGCCGCTCTCGATAAGTGTACGTGCGCGCCTGATCTCCCGGACCGTGGCACTCGCGGTGGTCGTGGTGGCGCTGGGTCTCGTGGTTCGTGGTTCTCGGGGTGAAGCAGCGGCTGCAGGTGGTTTGACATGGCAACCCTTCTCTCAGGAACTGGTGCGGCAGCTTCGTGCGGAAGGCCAACCTGTCTTCATTGACTTCACAGCCGCGTGGTGCTTGAGCTGTCAGGTCAACGAGCAAGTAGTACTGGCGTCAAACACGGTGGAGACGGCCTTCGAGGAGCATAATGTCGCGACCTTGAAGGCGGATTGGACCCGGTTCGATCCCGACATAACCGAGGCGTTGGAGAGTTTTGGCCGCAGCGCTGTTCCGTTGTACGTCCTGTACCCGTCCGATCTTGGACGGTCGCCGATGATACTGCCGACGATCCTCACAAAGAGGGGAATGCTGGAGGCGCTGCGGGATGTGACCAACTCGGGTTTGCCGACCTCCGTCTCGAAGACAAGCCGATAGACCAAGCCTTGAAGTACAAGAGGTATTTCTCAGACGGCTTGCAGGGGGCATCTTGGGAGGTATCTTAGCGGGTAATCCTTCTTCCTCTGTCGATGAACGCTGTTTCCAACGTGCCACCACTCGAGCTGCGGCTCTTTGGGCCCCCTACCGTGCTGGTTGATGGTGAGGAGCCGCTTGGTGATGTGCTATGGCGCAAACACGTTGCCCTCCTTGCCCACCTCGCTTTGTCACCCGAGATGGAGCGGACGCGCGATCATCTAATGGGCCTGTTGTGGGCCGATCGGCCGCAGGCCAAGGCCCGGCACTCTCTCAACGAGGCGATCCGCCGACTGCGCTCGGGACTTGGCACCGAGCGCCTTCCCTCTCACGGCGATGCGATCCGGCTGTCTCACGTTTCACTCGAGGTGGACGTACAGCGATTCCGGGAGACCAGTCAGAGAGATCCGCTGGCTGCCCTGGCGCTGGTGCGAGGGGATTTCCTGGAAGGCTTCACGGTCGAAGATGCGCCGGACTTCGAGGATTGGGCGTACGAACAGAGGCGACGATTGGGTGGTGAAGTTGCCACTCTATTGTTGCGACGGGGTGAGATTGCCATCTCGGCCGGGCGTTTCAACGACGCACAGGAGGATGCGCGACGGGCTCTCGAGACGAAGCCTTTCTGGGAACCGGCCGCCAATCTCTTGATGCGAGCGGCAGCACTGTCGGGTGACGCGAGTGGGGCCCTGGTGGCGTTCCGCGAATTCGAGGAGCGGCTCAAGCAGGAGATCACCGAGGTGCCGGGTCGTGAGTTGGCGGCCCTCGCGGAGAGAATAAGGGCGGGCACCTGGAGTCAGCAGTCTCGCGAGTACACAGACCTCGAGCCCCCGCTCGTGGGTAGGGCAACGCAGCACGAGGAAGCGTTCGCGGTAGTGGAGGAGGGTACGAGATCCGGCTCGCGCTGCCTTATCGTGGCGGGCGACCTTGGTTTGGGCAAGACGAGACTGATGGCCGAGTGTCTTCAACGTGTAGCTCTCAGTGGAGCAGTCATCGCAACGGCACACCCATTGGCGAGTGATCACGATGCTCCGTGGAGCACCTTGCGACTGCTGATGCGGAATGGTTTGGCCAATGCTCCAGGAGTCGCTGCCGCAGATCCCGAAGCACTGTCGGTTCTCGCTGCGATTGTTCCCGAGTTCGCTCGTCAGTTCGAACCCACAGAACCCCGCGATACGGAACAGGTCGTGGGAGCACTGGAGTCGCTGATCGGTGCCGTGGCTGATGAACATCCGGTAGTGCTGGCGATCGACAGTGCACATTGGGCCGACGGACTGACTCTCGCGGCCCTCGGGGCCACAGTCAGGCAGTTGGCTGCGAGACCGGTCAACCTCATAGTCACACAGAGCACGGTGGCCGAGGGGGAGGGGGGGGCGTCGGTCGAACTGACGCGGCTTCGCAGCGAAGTAGGTCGCAGCATTCCAGGTGCGGTTGTGGTGCTCAAAGTGCTCTCGGACGAAGAGATGCGTGAGCTGGTCGGTCACCTGGCCAACTGGTGCAATTCGTCCGATGAAGTAGACCGATTGGCGCGCCGCATCGATTACGAAGCCGCCGGCAATCCCTTCTTGGCGGTGACACTGTTGCAGAGCCTCGACCGTGCTCCGACCCTCAAGGAAGACCTGCTGCAATGGCCTGCTGAGGGTACGACGCTCGATAGTCCGTTGCCGTTCTCGGTTCCCGATCTGGTGAGAGTGGCCATAGTGGCCCGTGTGTCCGGCTTGGATGAGGACAGCATGACAGTGTTGCGGGCGGCAAGCGTCGGCGGACTTGCACTGGATATGGAACTGATCAAGGCGCTGGTGGAACTGCCGGACGCTCGGATCGAAAAGGCGCTGGACGTGCTGGAGCGGAGGCGCTTCCTGACATACAACACGGTGCGCTATTGGTTCACTGCTCCCCTGTTTGCCCAGGTTGTCAGGGCAGAATGTCTCACGCGGGGGCAGCGGCAGCGACTGAGAAAACGTGCCGTTGAGGAGCTGGCGGGTCGCGACGATCTGGAGTCGCGGGTCCTGACAATAGAGCTGTCAGCCAAGGTGAATCCCTGCCAGGAAGTCGCGGAGCAGGCCATCGCGGTGGCGAAAGAGGCTCACGCATCCGGTTCAAAGCGCACGGCCCAGCGGGCACTTGCAGCGGCCGAGAGGATGACCAAGAAAGGAGATTGTCAGGTGAGTGAGCTGGTGAGTGATCTGCGCTCTCAACTGAACCACCAGGAGTAGAAAAAACTGAGGGCGAGGGGTCCTTCCAGCCCCTCGCCCCCCAGCCGACGGAATCCTCTAGGTGTGATTGAGGAACGGTGGGAGTTTGTCGGCTGTTCTCGGGTCTCATACCTCGTTCGCGGGTATCTCGCCTTCTGGCTGCTTCCAAGGTAGTGATCGGCATCCAACTATCGGTCATTCGACCGTCCCCTTTAGTCAACACATTGATCCATAAGCACTTAGGTGGCTCTACACTCGCCTTGGCCGTGTCGTGTCGGGCGATACCTATCAAACGGTTTAGTCGCGTGTGTTTGGAGGAATAGCCGGGCGGTCATAAGTTGGGCGCGTTGCATCCGGTACTGGATCCTGAAGCGGTGTGGGTTTGGGGGAACCGTCTGATGGGGTACTAAGATGCTTGATACGCTGGGCCAGATTCTTCCTGTCATCGCAGCTCGTCTTCATCGGGCGAGACCCGGGTCACCTCCAGGCAGCTCGGGATCGCAGTGGGATAACGCCAACACCAAGGCCACCCTGGTCGAGCCCATTCTCCGGGCAATGGGGTGGGATCTGGATGCCGAAGATCAGGTGTCGCGTGGCGTGAAGCTCAAGCGACTCGAAGAACCGGTGGACTACGTGCTACGTGTCCTCGGCAATCCACAATTGCTGATCGAAGTCGCGCCGCTTGGCACCGGGATTCACGAAGCCCCCTGGCTCGGGCGCCTGTTCCGCTGCGCTGAGTCGAGCAATCTCAACTGGGTGGTGGTAACCAACGGAGATGATTATCACCTGTACAGGGTCGAAGCCGCAGTGAGTGGTGATGATGAACCGTTTCGCGCCGTGCAACTGAGTAAGGGCGATTTCGAGACTGCGGAGGCGACGTTCGAGCTACTGTCCCCCAAGCTCTTGGAACTCAATCGGATCGAATGGGTGTGGCAGGTGCACGCCCGTGACCGCAAGGTCCGCAATGTCATCGAAATGCTGTTCGGAGTTGATCCCGGATTCGCACAACTCGTTAGCGAACGGAGCGATGGTCTCTCGGTCGAGGAGGTGTGCGGATCGCTGAGGCGGGCACATGTTGCGTTTGACCATGGCGCTGACGCCCGCCGGCCGGTACCGGAGGAGCCGTCCCGGAAGCCAAAGGACCTAATGACCGAAGTGGAACTGCGTATCGCGACTTGGCTGCAGCGGAAGGCCCTAGAGAGGTGGTCCCGCGGTAGAGATCGGGCCAGCCACCGGGCGGACGCGAGAAGGTCGGGGGTCCGCCGCGATGCGACTTACGATCGGAGAGTCAGTCCCGCAGAGCGCAGAGCCGCTACGCTATCGGTTGAAACCGACCGACGCAGACTCCGGGGTGATCGCAGGAAAGGCCAACGGCGAACAGGCATGGAGCGCCGAAGTCTGAGCGATAGAAGGCATGCTACAATGGTGTTGCGACGCGACCACAACAAACCGACGTAGAGACCCCGAGGCACGGCGCTCGGAGCATCCGCACATCCCTCGTTCATCGGTGTACCAAGGGCGTACCCGGCAAATCTTGGAACTTCGGTCCTTTTTCGGAGTTGTAGGCCTGCCACTTGCATCACACCATGCTTCGTGGCCATGACTAGCATTAACGCGGCCGTTTGTAGATCTTGTTTGTGAGGCGAGATCCATCTGTGGATCGTCCCTGTGGTTAGCATTTGGTGGTCCGAGGAGAACCCAATGGCTGAGCAGTGGATTCCCGAACGTCGCAAGAACAGAAGGCGGAATTCGGATGACCGCCGGTCCAGAATGGAACGGAGGGCGGAGGAAAGGCGGGTTGAGGTGATAGTCCTGCCGGTGGGGCAGAGATCCGGCACCGACCGGCGCGAGGACAACTGGCGCCGTCAGGTTGACCGGCGAGAGTGCTTCGACCGGAGAGAGGCGGCCTAAGCGTTAATTTCACAACCAGTTAGCCGCGACGACGAAGATATCGATCCGTCCGTGCCTTTTCACCTGCACGGGCGGTTTTTTTGCGCCTTTGGACATGCAGAGCATTGCCCTGACTTGAGGAAACCCCTACTTTGCCGATGGGCTCAGACCGATTCGGACCGACGTCTGAGGCGGTCATTCGAGTTTCGTTCGTGCCCGAGGCTAAAACCCCAGCAAAGGAGGTGATCCATTGTCTAGTCTAGGTACCGCCCGCAACCTGGCATGGGCAAGCGATCGCCGCACGGATCCTTGATCCGGACCGAATCGCACAGATTCTACTGCGCCGGTAGGTGCCTGGTGTGGCATCGTACCGGGTTGCGGAGGTAGAGAGACACGCCGCTGGTAGTTCGGTGCCGGCGGCGTCGTCTTTTTCATAACATTGTGGTACGGATAGTCGGATCGATCTGGTGAAACACAGGGGGTGAGTCGAATCGCCAAAGAAGTGAGTTCCAACGAGAACCAACGGCGCTGTCCGTGGTGCTGGGAGTGGATCGAGCGCTTTGCTACGACGTGCAATCACTGTGAGAGGGACGTTCATCCACTGCGCGAATCAGGCCGGGTCACCACTGATGATTCGGCGGCCGACACGCCGCAGTCCGAAGCTGCCTCCTCGCGAACCATGGCTTCCAATGAATCCGAGCCCCCGTCCGCGAAGCTGGATCTGGAGAGTTCGACTGGTGTGGCCATGTGGTGGGTTACCGCAATCCTCGTGTACGGGATTCTATTGTGCGGGGTGGCGGTGGCGTTTCCGTTCCCGACAGCAGGCGTCGGCGTCGTGCTGCTCGTTGTGGAAATCGTAGCCGCCTATCTGATAAACCGTGCTATCTGGAAGACCGCAAAGCATTGGCCGGCCTCAAAGGTCAAGAAGTTGTTGCTCTACCTTGCGATCGCCGTCGTGGTGCTGATCGTATTGGTTTGGGTACGCCGGCGATTCATCGGATAATCTCATCTGCAGGGGCTGCAGGTCCGGTTTTCCATCCTCGTCAACGACTCCGGGCCAAACCTCGAATGACCACACCACACCTAGAGGTCGAAACCAAGCTGGTGATCCTGTCGGACGCACCCCAGGCAATCGCCGATGAGATCGCACGGCTCGAATCCCTGTGTGGTTTTCTGCTCCACAGGATCGAATCGATCACGGTACACGATCTGTACTTTGACACACCGGATCTACAACTGGAGCGCCGCGGCATTGCGTTGCGGGTGAGGTCAATCCAATCCCGGCAGTTGCTGACCTTGAAGGGCCCGGAAGTCAACATCGGGAGCACGATGCAGCGCGAGGAACTCGAGCAGGATTGGTCGCGCGAAGCCCTGCTTAGGATCCAAGTAGAACTCAACAAGAAGGGCGTAGACCTTCCTGCGCCCGATCCACTGCTGACTGAATCCAAATCGATCGACGTGTTGGCGGGAATGGGCCTGGTTCAGACGCAGGACCGGCAGACCCACCGCAGGCGGCGACAGGTTGTCGGAGGTATGCCAGGTGACGTGTCGCAGGCCGAGTTGGCCATCGATCAGGTAATGTTCAGATTCAGCGATCGACGAGTCTGCCACTACGAAGTCGAGATTGAACTCGAGGCTTCCAATGACGTCACGATGGTTGAGAATCTTACCCGGAGCTTGCTGGCACATTGGCCGGTTCTGACGGTCTGGCACCACAGCAAGTACGCAACGGGGAAAGCCCTGGAGGCGCTGCTCGAGCACCATGACATCGCACAGGAAGCCGGTGACGGTGGTGATCTCTCGCCCACAGTCTATGAGCAAGTGGAGTTGTGGTTGCAGCAACGAAGCTAGACGAAGTCCCCGTGTCCTAGCGTTGTGCAGGACTCTCAGAATGCGGTTTTTTCTGCGGTCATTATTGGGAAGGCCACGTAGGATGGATGACAAGGTCAACAAACCAGACTCGGAATGGCAGCGGCAACTCACCGACGAACAGTACCGTGTGACTAGGCAGAAGGGCACCGAGGCGCCGTTCACGGGGAAGTACTATGATTCCAAAGCAGCCGGCATGTATCGCTGTGTCTGTTGTGGGAGCGAGCTGTTTGGTTCGGAAACGAAGTTCGACAGTGGGTCTGGCTGGCCCAGCTTCTACGCTGCGGCGAACGACACTGCAGTCTTGACTGAGGAAGACCGTAGCTTTTCCATGCTACGCACCGAAGTCAAATGCTCCCGCTGTGACGCTCATTTGGGACACGCCTTCCCCGATGGACCGGAGCCGACAGGCATCCGCTACTGCATCAACTCGGCTGCACTTCAGCTCGACGAGGCGCGTACAGACCAGAGCGAGTAAAGTGCAATGAGTGCGATTGTAGTCATTGGAGTTCAATCGAGCCTGTCATAGTGACCGTGGCTGTCCCACCCTCCGGCAGCAACTGCAGGACCTCCGGAGTCACCTCGACGACGGGTATCGTTCCATACCCCAATTCCCGTGCAACTAGCACCCCCAATGCTAAGATCCCGTCGTGACGAGCCAGGATAAGTGCTGCTGGCGCCAGTGTGCTACGCAGCAACTCCAGCATTATCGCGCTGGAGGAACTGGATCCAGCTGTGGCCGGAACGATCAGAACCGTATCGGTGATACTGTCACCATGGTTTGGGTGTCGTGGATCGGAGACAATCCCGGTACGCGGGTCCACTCCCCCCCAAAAACTGATGGGCGAGCGCAGTCTCAAGAGCGTGCCTGACGCGTCACCGGGCACCAATACGCGTCCAATTAGGTCCGTTGTCACCGGATCAATTCCATAGCGTTTCGTCGCGCACAATGCTTCCAGCCACGGCAGAGGCCACGCAGTCTTCGAGGCTGCCGTATACCACTTCGTAACCCGTGTTGGCCGGAGTATAGTGTGCGAACTTTCCGGAACTCGTCATGAGAACACCGCCGGTACCTGGCAGTATCGGAGCTACGACAACGCATGTGTCGACGATTATCTCCACACCGCGCTGTGTCAGACTCTCGACACCTGCCGCCGACTCGAGTGACTCCAGAACGCCACGGCCGGTGCAGACATAGGACGGGACCTTGAACTGCTGGCCTTGCGACAGGCGCTCGAGTTCGGCGAACTCACCCATGGAAAAGTGCGGACTTCCCACCGCTACCGCGTCGATTCTACCGGCGTGCGCAGTCGAGAGTCGATCGCGGGTCGCACGGATCATTTCGGCCGACAGGTGGATAATGCGTGGCCGGCCCGAGTGACTCATCACCGATTCCACAGTTGGTGCCTCTGGGGTGACGCCTGCGACATGGAACAGCCCTACCGCGCCGGACGAGCTTGCGGCCGCACCCAAAGCCTTGAGCTTGTCTTCGGATATTTCCGAGGGCAGGCCATCGATTACCGCAACCTCGCTGCCCACCGTCTCACCCAGCCAGGTTCCCAGCACCGGATAGAAAACGTCGGATTGCTTGAGAGCTGAAGAGGTCGAGCCGGTATCGACGAGTACGGTCGCCCGCCGGTTCTCGTCGAGGTGTAATCCCATCAAGGGGGCGCGACCGGTGAGCGCACAGCATATATCGAAGAAATCGCCATAACGGTTGGTGCGCGCTCCCAATACCGAGTTCGCAAACGTCACCGCGTTGCTTTCACCCCAGGCTACGTGTTCACCGAGGCCGGGGCGGTGACCTGCCTGGTAAGGGGCACATGTCCACGTCGGTTTGCATCCGAGCTCGACGTAGGCAGACATGAGGCGGTGGGCCATCTCGGAGGTGTGAGAATCGCTGTGGACTCGATTCGGATTGAGTAGATCCAGTGCCCCAACATTGAGTGTCGTGGGGACACACACCTTTCCGTCTCTTCGTACGAGGTGCTCGGCGAACTCGACTCCACTATCACCATGATAGAGGCAGCCGTCAATATGGGCCGAGGTGATGGGTGTCAACCGCTCGGCGCCCATCATCTCTGCCATGTCGACAACGATGCGCATCGCCATTGTAGCGGCGGCGCTCACACTACCTTCCGCGATCGCAGTCTCTTCTTGGGTCAGATGCAGTGTCGTGATCTAGTCTCCTTCCCCTTCTTCCCCTCCTTCCCCTCCTCAATCCGGCGGTGTGGGGTGGGGTGGCCAGGCCCTACATCTTCGACGCGACGATCTCCAGAATCTCATGCTCCAACTCTTCAGCCTGCTCGACGATCTGCTTCCCCTTCTCGAGCACGTCCTGAACGTAGTTCTTGTCCTCCAGGTCGCCGGTGTTGATTTGAACGTTGAGATACGCACCTCGAACAGCGAGTCGGGCACACAATGCTCCGACTCCGGCATCTGACACGGACGCCGGGTTACCCAGTTCGACCATCGCCTTCATTACTTCCATCGATTCGTGCGCCTTCTGCATGACCCTATAGGGAATCTCAATTGCCCCTCTGGTGGCTTCTTGGATTGCCCGCTTGCGTTCTTGCCTTTCCGCATCACTGCCCTTTGGCAGGCCGAATGCCACCATGACTCTGTTGAAGGCTTCCGTGTCCTCATCAATCAAGCGCAGCAACTCGTCGTGGAACGTCTTGCCCTTCTCCGCCCAGTCTGAGAACTCCTCCCACCGGTCGTCCCAGCCGCGCTTGTGAGATGACAGGTTTGCTACCATCGTCCCCAGCGCCGCGCCCATGGATCCAACCGCCGCGGCTACCGAACCGCCACCGGGCGCTGCCGACTCCGAGGCCGTCTCCTCGACAAACTGTTTGACCGACAGGTCGACGAGTTTCTCGGACTCGCTCGCGATTGCGTACTCGATGATCTTCTCTTCGGGGTTGAACGGTGCGAGGTCGTCTAACCCCAACGACTTCACGGCAATCTTGATGATCACTTTGTCGGGGATTCCCGTAGAGCGCTGCTGTTTCCGCAGAAAGTACTTGCCGGCATCGAGCATCGCCTTTAGCGGGATCAGTCCAACCAGTTCCGATCCTGTCACCCGCACACCTTTGTCCCGGGCCCTCTCGCAAACCTCGTCAAATGCAATATGTACCGGTGTGACACTGATGTTGGTGAGGTTCATGGAGATTTGAGCAATGCCGTACTCCTCGATATACCAGCCGATCGCCTTTACGCACGCGAGTGTCCCAGGCGACCACACCGGTTCACCGCTATCGTCCCTCACGATCTCGCCGGTGAGGGGATTGCCTTTCCGCTTGATGCGGCCCTTCTCTCTGACGTCAAACGCAATCGCGTTGGCTCGACGAGTCGATGTGGTGTTCAGGTTCACGTTGTAGGCGATCAGAAAATCGCGGGCCCCAACGGCAGTTGCCCCAGAACGAGGGTTGAACTCCGCCGGTCCGAAATCCGGCTTCCACTCCGGCTCACGCAGCCGGTCCTTGAGCGCTTCGTACTCGCCAGCCCGGACCTCAGCCAGATTGCGACGCTGATCGGTGAAGGCCGCGTTCTCGTAGCAGTAAACCGTGATTCCCAGATCTTCGCCAATACGTCGTGCGAGTTCACGCGCGTATGCAACCGTTTCCTCCATCGTGATCCCGGAGATCGGTACCAGTGGACACACGTCCGTTGCCCCGAATCGGGGATGCTCACCCTTGTGGTTGCTCATGTCGATGAGTTCGGCAGCCTTGCTCACAGCGCTCACGGCAGCCTCGATCACCGCTTCTGGTGGGCCGACGAGAGTTACCACCGTGCGATTGGTCGCCTTGCCGGGATCCACATCCAGCAGTGTTACCCCATCGACCGCCTCTATCTGATCGGTGATCTGTTTGATGATTGATAGGTCGTTCCCTTCGCTGAAGTTGGGAACGCACTCAACCAGTTGCTTGGTCATTTGGAATTCATCCTCATGTCTATTGAATCATGCCAACTGGGTCACCGCTGACACATCAGTCGAGAACGCAGAACTGATGCACAATTCGCTGCAGTATCTCAGAGGCTTGGTGGAGTTCCTGCTCGGGTATCGACTCGTTCGGCTTGTGTGCCACCTCGATGGAACCGGGGCCAAAGATGGCGCACTGCATTCCAACCGACTGGAACCACCCGGCATCAGTTGCATAGGAAGCACTCAAAGTACCACTCTGCCCCACTTCGGTGCACAGCGCCTGATAGATTGGGGCGGACTCGGCAAGCAACATCGGCGGCGCTTCTCCCGTGAGATCAAACTCATAGTACGCATCGTCCAAGGACTGCACCACAAGGTGCCTCAATCGGTCTACTGTGCTCTCCTTGTCCATACCAGGCAACAACCTGATCCCGCATTGCAGCACGCATCCATCGGGGACGATGTTGATCGCCGTGCCGCCTGAGATCCGAGCCACATTCAAGGCAACGAAGGGGACCTCCGGGAAGTACTCCGCATATGGTTGCGGCTCTGCTTCAAACTCCCGTCGCAGATCCGTCAACGCGGTGATCAGCCGTCCTACTGGCTCGATGGCATTTCGTCCAAGATGCGGATATCCACTGTGTGCGCTTTCACCAGACACCGCAACACTGAACTCGAGATGGCCCTTGTGCATCCGGATGACCTGTAAAGACGTGGGTTCGCCGACTATTGCGTTCTTGGGCAAAGCGGTGGCGTCAGGCCATGTCTTGGCGAAATGCTGAGCGCCGACTGTGCCCACTTCCTCGTCGTACGTGAAGACCAACACCAGGGGTCTCGTCAAGTCAGTGGGCTTCGCCGAGGCGACCGCGTTCATTGCCAGTGCCAGGAATCCCTTCATGTCACAAGCGCCTCGGCCAACTAGTCTGTCACCGACCCTGGTGAGCGCGAACGGATCACTCAGCCAGTCCGGTTCCTCCGCGGGCACCACGTCCATGTGTCCGGACAAGACCAGACCGTCTCGACGGCCGTCACAGTCGGGACCGGCTGAGATGATTAGG
>JAUVRV010000271.1 GCA_030597435.1 Gemmatimonadales bacterium
AGGCCTATGGGTCTACGAACATCGCAGCTCCGTCCTATGCCCAGTGTCGCGGTCCGCGCGAGGTTGGCTTCGACCTCACATTCGGCTCCGGTGTCGGGTCCCCCGAAGTGACTGACATGGACAACAGCCGCTGCGTCGTGCTGATCGGTGGTCACCTGGGTGAGAACATGCACAACACACAGGTCCAGGACTTTGCCCAGGCGATCAGGAACGACGCCGATGTGATAGTCGTTGATCCTCGGTTCTCGGTCGCGGCATCCAAGGCGAAGTATTGGCTACCCATCAAGCCAGGAACTGACACTGCTCTGCTACTGGCTTGGATGCATGTGATCATCGGAGAGCGGTTGTACGATCGGGAATACCTCGATCGCTACGCCTTTGGGCTCGAGCAACTGGAGGAGCACGTAAAGCCGTACAGCCCTGAGTGGGCGTACCCGCGGACGGGGTTGGATCCGGAGTTGATCAGGCGAACCGCACGGGTGATGGCTGCAGCGCGTCCCGCTACGCTGGTCCATCCGGGAAGGCACGTGACCTGGTATGGCAACGACACGCAACGGTCACGCGCGATTGCAATCCTGAACGCGCTACTCGGTTCGTGGGGTAGGAAAGGTGGCTGCTTCGTCCCGTCACAGGTAGAGCTGCCCCCGTATCCGTACCCGGGATATGCCAAATCAGAGGCGGAGGTGCTTGATCGTCCCAATTCCAGTGATTACCCACTAGGAGATCAGGTGCTGGCACAAGGGATCTGTGACGCCACCATACCTGGCGTTCGGGAGGCGTCTGCCATAAGGGGGTGGATGGCATACGGATCCAATCTTCCAACCACACTGCCGGATCCGGCGAAGACCTACAGGGCCATTGAGGAACTCGACTTCCTGGTCACGGTAGACGTGCTTCCGGCCGAGATTGTCGGGTGGTCGGATGTCGTACTTCCTGAGGCAACCTACTTGGAGCGGTGTGATGAACTCCTGACACCGAGTTACAAGCAACCGTACATAGCGGTACGCCAAGAGGTGGTGCCCCCGATGTACGAGAGCAAGCCGGGATGGTGGATTGCCCGTGAGCTGGGTAACAAGATCGGGCTCACCGATTTCTTCCCTTGGAAAGACTCCATGGAGTATGCCAGGGAGAGGCTGCACGAAGCCGACTACGACTGCGAAGTACTCCAACGCGATGGAGTGATACTCGGTGAGGCGCAACCGCTCTATTTCGAAGAGGGAGCTGCGGCTGATTTCTACACCGACTCGGGCAAGATCGAACTCTACTCCCCGCGGTTGGCGAGCTACGGCTTTGATCCCATGCCAACTTATCACGACGATGAAGTGGACGAGCCGCCTGCGGGGTACTACAGGCTCCTCTTCGGCAGGGCGCCAGCCCACACTTTTGGTCGCACGACGAACAACCGGCTCCTTTCCGAGGTGTACTCGGAGAACGCTATCTGGGTGAACAAGGCGGTTGCAGCCAAGTGGGGACTGGCGGACGGAGATCGAGTCTATCTGCAAAACCAGGACGGTATCCGATCGTCGTTTACCGCTCCCATCAAGGCGACGGAGCGGATCCGGCCCGACGCGGTCTACATGGTTCATGGGTACGGGCGCAAACCCAAGAAGCTGCGGTTCGCGCACGGCAGGGGGATCGATGACAACGAACTGATCACCCGCTACAAGACCGATCCCATCATGGGTGGAACGGGAATGAACGTGAATTTCGTGACGTTCCTGAGGGCGGAGGATGTAGTCGAGGAGGAGGCGTCATGAGCGACAAGAGCTACGCCATGGTCCTCGATACGCGAACCTGTGTCGGATGTTCCGCATGTGTGATCGGGTGCAAGACCGAAAACGCTGTGGCAAGGAGCTACGCGCGCGACTGGGTCTTTACCGAAACAACTGGGACCTATCCCAATCTTCACATGACGATACGTTCGGAGCGCTGCAATCACTGCGAAGACGCCCCGTGTGTCGCTGTTTGTCCCACCGGGTCGTCGCACTACGGTCCGGGCGGCACAGTTCAGGTCAACCAGGACAAGTGCTCCGGCTGCAAAGCCTGCATTGCCGCTTGTCCTTACGGTGCCCGCTTCATCGACCCCAACGTGGGCGCGATAGACAAATGCACGTTTTGTGTGCACCGCATCGAGCATGGCGTCCCGACGACATCGTGTCAGGAGGTTTGCCCGACACAGAGCATCTACTTCGGCGACCTGAACGATCCCAATAGCGAGGTCTCACAGCTGTTGGCCACCCGCGAGCACTACACTCTGCTTCCGGGTGCCGGGACCAAGCCAAAACACTTCTACCTAAAGTGAGTAGGTAGACATGCAAGAGATAACGACAACTCGCACCAATCCGTATATCGATCCGGTGCTCCACATATGGCACGGTGAGATCCCACTCTATCTGTTTCTGGGTGGGGTCGTTGCCGGCATCATGATCCTCACGGGATCGTGGTTCTTGTTACGACCCACAACTGAACGGTCCAGAGCGCTCTCGTTACTGCCCTGGGCAAGCCCGGTGTTGCTCTCGGTAGGAATGATCTTCTTGTGGCTGGATCTGGAGCATCCGTTCAACGCGTGGCGCTTCTATCTCACGTTGAAGTTCGGATCGCCGATGTCGTGGGGAGCTTGGATACTGCTGTTGATCTACCCGGCCTCGATGCTACTCGCCTGGGCCGGGTCACCCGCTGAGGTGCGGCAGGCCTGGCTCGGGCGGTTGGCCAAAGTGCCCAAGCTGGATCGCCTCAGCGACTGGGCTTCGGAGAACGTGAAACCCCTGGCGCTTGCCAACGTGGTCTTGGGAGCAGCCCTCGGCATCTACACCGGCGTGTTGCTGGGCACGATGGCGGCGCGACCCTTATGGAACTCGGCAATTCTGGGTCCCCTGTTCCTCGTGTCCGGTCTTTCCACGGGAGCCGCCTTCCTGCTGCTATATCGCCTGGCGGATCAGGAGCGCATCACGCTGAGCAAGATCGACATGGGATTCATAGCAGTCGAATTGCTGCTCATCGCGCTCTGGCTGATCGGTTTGGCCAGCGGTGGTGCCGCAGCCAGGGCAGCGGTTGCGCAGTTCTTCGGCGGACCCTACACGGCGGCGTTCTGGACGCTGGTTATCGCCTTGGGTCTGGTGACTCCGTTGATTGCCGAAGTCATTGAGCATCGTCACAAGGTCGTTCCGGGGCGCGTTACCGCTGTTCTGGTTCTGATAGGTGGCTTCGCACTGCGTTGGATCGTGGTCTTTGCGGGGCAACACTCGGGTTGGGTCAGCGAACTAACGCAGCGCTAGAGAGGAATATCTAACAATGAAAGCAAAACCTTATTGGAATCCATACCTGGCCGGCGTGCTACTTGGGCTCACCCTGCTCGCCACATTTCTGATTGCCGGCCAAGGTCTCGGCGCGAGCGCCTTCCCCAAGCGAGTGCTTGCCACGGTTGGTAGCGAGATTGCACCCGAATGGACGGCAGCCAATCCGTCTCTGGGGATCTATTTGGAAGACGATTCCAACCCGTTGCGCAACTGGCTCGTCATCGAGGTCGTGGGGGTAATGCTCGGCGGACTGTTGGGCGCGTTGAGCGCGGGGCGCTTCAAGGCCACTGTCGAAAAGGGGCCACGGATCTCCACCAGGGGTAGGCTGATGTATGCGGCAGGGGGTGGAGTGATAATGGGTTTCGCCGCAGCGTTGGCCCGCGGCTGCACGTCGGGCCACGCGTTGAGCGGCGGGGCACTACTCGCGACCGGTAGCTGGGTCTTCATGCTGATGGTGTTCGCGGGTGGATATGCGTTCGCGTATTTGGTGAGGAGGCAGTGGGTATGACCGAGGCAATCTTTCCCCTGGTTTTCGGCTCCGAGGAGTTGCGTCTTCTCACCGCCATCGGACTCGGCTTCCTGTTCGGCTTCTCACTCGAGCGAGCAGGCTTCGGCAGCGCACGCAAACTCGCAGCCCAGTTCTACTTCTACGACATGACGGTGTTCAAGGTGATGTTCACCGCGATCCTGGTTGCCATGGTGGGTCTCTATTCGCTGAGCGCAATTGGACTGCTGGATATGTCGCGGATGTGGATCAACCCGACGTTCATGTGGGCCCAGATCATCGGTGGGTTCATGCTGGGAACCGGATTCATCATGAGTGGTCTCTGCCCCGGCACTTCGGTCGTGTCTGCGGCATCGGGCAGATGGGATGGACTAGTCACGTTTGGCGGGATCTTCGTGGGCAGTTTTCTGTTCGCCGTGTTCATGGACTGGTTCCCCGCTCTGGGGGGTCTCTACAACGGTGGTTCGCTGGGTGAGTCCGTGTTGCCAACTCTGCTCAATGTGCCAGCGCCATTATTCGTTCTCGGAGTGGTGGTTGCGGCGGGCGCAGCGTTCATCGGTGCCGAGAAGGTCGAGCGCATATTCCAGCAACGTTATGACCCGGTGGAGCTGGCTCCCAAGCAGACGCGGCAGACACCGCGATACAAGTTCGCTATTGCGGGTGCGCTGGTTGTGGTCGCGCTGATCGCGACCGGTGCCACTGCGCCCAGCCTGGAACGGCCGGGACAGCCGATGCGCGAGATGACACCTTTGGAGCTGGCGCAGGAGATCATCGCAGGTGACCCCAACCTGGTCATTCTCGATTTGAGACCGTCAAGCGACTCGACGGCCGGAATACCTGGAGCGACGAGGGTCGCGTCCGACAGCGTTGTGCAGCAGCTCCTGAGTTCAGCTGGTGCCGCAGCCAGGGTAGTGGTGTACGACGATGTCGGCAGCTTGCGGCTGACCGTGCAGGGATGGCCTCGAGACTTGGACTACCGACATCTGGCGGGAGGTCTCGAGGGTTGGAGGACCGAGGTCGTGACACCGGCCGAGCCGACCGGTTATGGGAC
>JAUVRV010000326.1 GCA_030597435.1 Gemmatimonadales bacterium
ACGTCCTTGGTGAGCCACGAATTGAAGATGGCGGTCGTACCGACGCCGAATGCGAGGCTGCCAATCGCACCGGCATGGGGGGTGTGCGAGTCACTGCCAATTATCAAGTGGCCGGGCAAGGCATGTTGTTCCAGGATCTTCGAGTGACAGATCGCCTCTGATCCTTGCGCGATTTGTCCGTGACCCAACCGTGGCAACTCTCCGTAGAGTTTGATTCCCTGGGCCTCAGCAAACTCTTCCTGTTTCCGCTTGAGTTCCAGCGCAACGTCGAGCAGACCCTGAGCCTTGCGTTCTTCCGTCATTGCAGTGTCCAAGAACGTCAGGTGGTCACGGAAGAAGAAAACTGAATCCGGGTCCACAACCCGCTCATCCGGGCCCACGTAGTCCTCCCAGAAGATTGCGGACATCGGAGTTACATACTCGTGACTGAAACGAATGTCCGTCCGCACAAAACCTTCATCCCCGGGTGCCAGATGAACGATTCCCACTGCGTCCTTTGACAGGTCGCGTACCCAGTGCCGGGCCAGGATTTTCTCGCCTAGCGTCAATGGCCGCGACGCTGTGTCCGGAACGGGCACGTGGACCTTCCCCTGGAGCCGGGCCACATTGTACTGGAACAACCCGCCGTGTTCGATTACGTCCCGCGTGATGGCACCTTCGCCCCGGGTGAACTTGGACAGCGGGATTTCTTCACCGTTCCTGATGCGCTCGATCAGCGAGAAGTCGGTGCTCGTGAGAACGCCGAGGTTCTGACAGTTCTCCCGATAGATGCGTTCGATATTCTCCGCGATGACTAGCCGAATCCCAGCCGACATCTCGGCGTAGGGTGACTGCTCGCGAGATGATCCCTTACCTCGTCGCTTGCCACTGACCGAGCAGACGAATCCCCCGTTCTTGACGCTGCCGCGGGTGATGGGAAAGTCCTCTCCGGCCCGGAATCCCAAGTAGGGAAACTCACCGAGGATCTCATCATAGTAGTAGCAGATGTACGCAGGGGTGATCTCGTCGGTGGAGATGTCGTCTCTCAACGGCGCTGCCAACGGCCACGAGAGATCGGTACCCTCCAGTTGCTTGCGTACGAGTTCGGCGTCGTCCACCAAGAGCAGGATCCGCCCAGTGAGGCTAACTTTGTCCGGGAGGGTCTCTACGGTGCGCCGCCTTATGCTTTCAATCATGGGGTGGAAACATGGTGGCAGGATCTCCACCAGGCAACCGCAGACACCAAGTGCCGGCCGGCCCCAGCAATGCCCAAGAAATCCGGCAGTACCGTGTGATTTGGTACTGGCCGAAACGCTGCCGAGGCGGTAGTTTTTCGCGGGCAGTGTCTCCCAGATCGCTGCCTCCAAACAAGGAACTGCCCTGGAACTGCCCGAGACCCATACCGTCCCCGTTAGCTGGATCCGCGAGAACGCCTGTCCATCTATCCGGTGGCGAACGGTGACCGAGATTCTACCTCCTGGATCGGCGACAGATGCCGATATGGCTCAGTTGCGCCAGGAGGTATTGGAGTACAAGGCGGTGAAGCAGACCGCACGGAAACAGCGGTCGAATGGTACTTGGAGCGCCAACATCCTAGGGTTGGGTCCATCCAAGGCGCAGGGGATAGCGGATGTAGGCACGGTGGCTCAATACCGCCATCTGGTGGAGCTGGGCGTTCCGCAGAGCCAGAGGCCTTACCGCCTTGCCGAACGGTTGTTCTATAGGATCCTCTCGCGCGATGACGACCCTGCTCTGCTGTTCGAACATCAGAAGGCGGCTAAGACAAACCCTCTCTTGGGTAAGTGGGCGCGCGATCAGTATCGCGAGGGAGTGACGGCCGCGCTGGCCCACGGGGGCAAGAACGAGGACCCGAGGGTCCGCGGGTCAGCTAACAAGATCTTGAATAACGTTTCCCAGTTCCTCCGCAGCGAACTCGCCGAGAAGCCCATCGTGCGGAAGGGATCACGCAACATCCTCCACCCCGACGCCAATCCGCCGACCCTGTTCGCAGTCACTTCAGTGGCGTTCATGCCCCGAATCCAGCGCGAGAGGGCTGGTTTCGTGGAGCGCCTAGGCGCTTTCCTGGCAAAACCCGCCACGAAACGCGCTTACGTCATCCAGCTGGGCCGCAAGGTAGTGAAGCCGACGTTCCAACTCCTGGGCGACCCGCTCCAGGCTGATAGCGCCGGCCACCCAAAGGATTTGCCGTGCGCACTCCATTGGCTCGAGCTGTTGACGCGGTTGCACATGCTGGAGAACTCGCCTGTGGCGGTCCGAATTCTGAGTCGGCTACTCAAGATGTGCGACGAACGTGGCGTTTGGAGCCCCAAGAACTTGCGCACACTTCCCAAGAGCGCATCCGGCATAGCCGGTTTTGCCTTCCCGCTCGAGGCCGATACACGCTCCCAGGAGAGCCGCAAGGCCGATGTCACCTTCCGTTTGGCTCTAATAGCGAAGCTGGCCGGCAGATCTCTCGACTACACATAGCGCTTGCGTGTAGTCGCGCTGACGGGTGGAAGCCCGTCATACCTCCTCCCCTTGTTGCGCCAGGCGTGCACAACTGTTAGTAGTAGCATGTACTACCACTATGCTTGGGTGATGAGATGCCTCTGGATCTGGTGCCGTTTGGCTTCACACCGACGGAATCGCTAGCGTACTCGGCGCTCGCGTCCCGCGGGCCAACCTCTGCTTATGACCTGTCAAAGGCGCTAGGCGTGGCGAGGGCCAACACCTACCAGGCACTGAATGGCCTGGTCGCCAAGAGCGCTGCTACCCTGGTTTCTCGTGAGCCCCAGGTGTTCAAGCCAATAGCCCCAACGGCACTGGTGGCACTGATCTCGAGCCGAGAGTCGACGAAGCTCGACGTCCTGGAAGAGCAAGCACGGAGCCTCGATGAGGCTGGCGCACCCAGCACTGTGGAGTTCGACGGCCACCGAGCTTTCGGTGAGCTGGTTCTACGCACAGCAGTCCGCGCCGCAACGGTGTCATGTCTGGCACCGGCCGATTCCTTGAGCACTCTCACACCGATCTGGCGCAAGCGGGCAGCTGACGGCGCAGAAACCAACTTGTGGGTGGTGCAGCCTCAGGAATCTCGTGACGCGGAACTCTCATTCCGGGTTGTCGGCCGGGTCGACACGGCGACGGTAACAGACATGTTCGGTTCCCTCGCGGTGGTGGCAGTGACCCCAGACGCCGCCATCCTGGGACGCTTTTCCGAGAGCGGGCGACTCACCGGCTACTGGTCATGCGACCCACTCTGGGTTGGCTCCGCACGCGGCGCAATCGCCGCGCTGATAACTTGACGCCCGGGCAGTGAACCAACAGCTTGGTCAACCAAATGGTTGAGCGAGTTGACACAGGGCGGCGAGCCTGGATCGTCGCGGCAGCGCTAGAGGAGTTCGCCCAGTATGGCCTTGCAGGTGCAAGGGTGCAGCGCATTGCTGACCGCGCCGATGTGAACAAGCAGTTGGTGTTCTACTATTTCGGCTCCAAAGACGGGCTCTATCGCGCAGTCATGGACGAATCGTTGGCCGAACTGCGCGCAATGTCTACCGTGCATGCTGCCGAGACCCGGGCAACCATGCGGCTGCGCTTGGAGATACGAGCGGTCTACCTGGCACTAATGGAGCGCCCACACGTGGTGCGGTTGGTAACGCAGGGTGCCGCTGGAGGTGGATTGGCGGGCGACCTGGCCCGTTCGATCGTGGCCGGGCTAGAGGATCGGTTCTCGCGAATCGTGACTAACGGTCAGGGGCTTGGCTATTTCAGAGAAGACGTGGATCCGCACGTAATCGCCCATCATGCGGTCGGCTTGTTGTTGGGACACCTCTGCCTGGATATGCTCACGGGGCAAGAGGCGACCGACCCCGGGGCGGCCGATCGGTGCTGCGACTTGCTGCTCCGGAGTCTCGAATGGTGACTGGCACTAGACGTGACTCACCATCTTGTCGCTCTCTGGCGAGGGACGAATAGCCTCGGCCTCAGGACCATCCGGTGCAACCGAATCAACCAGAGCTACTTCCAAGACGTCACTCAGCGTTTCCGCCGAATGAACGCTAATGCGGCACATCTCTGTTTCGCTCAGATCCCCCAGATCCGGCAGGTTTTCCTTCGGGAGCAGGATGTTGGTTATGCCTGCCCGGCACGCGCCCAGCACTTTCTCCTTGACACCGCCGATAGGAAGAACGCGTCCTGAAAGAGTTATCTCTCCAGTCAT
>JAUVRV010000144.1 GCA_030597435.1 Gemmatimonadales bacterium
CATTCGACATTCTACATTCTACATTCTATCAGTTCCCCGTAAGCCCTCGCTTCTCCAGCAGCGGCTGAATCGTTGGCGGACGGCCGCGGAATTCCTCGTACAATTCCATCCCCGGTCGGCTGCCACCCTTTGACAGCAACTCGCGGTACTTGCGAGCCGTTTCCTGATCAAAGAGAGAGGTTTCCTTGAATGCCTGGAAGGCGTCGGCGTCCAGGACCTCGGCCCAAATGTAGCTGTAATAGCCCGCCGCGTATCCGCCCGAGAAGATGTGAGCAAAGTAGGGGCTACGATATCGCGGGATAATCTCTGGTATCAGGCGAATGCGCCGCATCTCTTCGTCTTCGAACGTGCGGGCCTCTTGCTCGGTTGCCTCGGCAAGGGTGTGCCATGCCAAGTCGAGATATGACGCTGCCATGTACTCGACCGTGGCAAATCCCTGGTTGAACCTGCCCGCGGCCTCGAGCTTCTCGATCAACTCATCGGGGATAGGCTCGCCGGTCTGGTAGTGCTTGGCATACATCCGGAGCACCTCCGGCTCACCCATCCAGTTCTCCATCACTTGAGACGGGAACTCGACAAACTCTCGCGGCACGTTGGTCCCCGACAGCGACTCGTAGGTCACATCAGACAACAAGCCGTGCAACGCATGCCCGAACTCGTGTGCCAGTGTCTGCGCGTTCTCGAACGAAATGAGTGAAGGCACGCCACCGGCCGGCGGCGGGAAGTTGAAGTTGGTGGTCACGATCGGGAAAACATCGCCGTCGAGCTTGGACTGGGCCCTGAGAGCGTTCATCCACGCGCCGCCGTTCTTACTCTCACGGGCGAAGAAATCCATGTACATGATGCCGACCAGCGTACCGTCAGCCTCCTTCACCTCGAACACCTGCTGGTCCTCATGCCACCGCGGAATGTCTTCGAGTTCGGTGAAGGTGAGCCCAAACAACCGGTTGGCCACGCTGAACACACCGTCACGCACCGCGTTCACCTCGAAGTACGACCGGAGCACTTCCTCATCGAGATCGTAGCGGGCCTTCCGCACCTTCTCGGCGTAGTAACGCCAGTCCCATCCCTCCAGATCGCCCTCGACCCCATCCTCACCCATCATTTCCTGCAACGCCGCGCGCTCTGCCATGGAAACGCGGAGTGCGGGCTCCCAGATTTGATTCAGGAACTCGTAGACCCGATCCGGAGTCTCGGCCATGTTGTCAGACAACACGAAATGCGCGTGTGTCTCATACCCCATCAATAAGGCACGCTCGGCACGCAGTGTGGCCATTTGCGCCAAGATCGCCTTGTTGTCGGCCGCGTTGTCGTTGTCACCCCGCATCGCGTAGCCCATGAAGAGCTGGCGCCGCAGTTCTCTGTTCGGTGAGTATTGTAGGAACGGTTCGATACTCGGTCGCTGCAATGTGAACGACCAACCGCCATCGTGTTCCCTGCGTTCGGCTTCTTCAGACGCTCCCGCGACCAAACTCGCCGGCAGATCTCCCAGATCGGCTTCGTCCGTCACGTGGATCTCAAAATCATTGGTCTCTTGCAGCAGGTTCTGACCGAACTGCTGTGAAAGCTGCGCCAGTTCGCCGTTGATCTCCCGTAGACGGGACTGTGACTCCTCGTCCAGGTTGATACCGCTACGCACGAACGCCTTGTGTGTTTCTTCCAGCAGTTTCTGCTGCTCGGACGTGAGATCCAACTCCTCGCGCTGATCGTACACCACCTTGACACGATCGTATAGTGCACGATTCAGCGTGATGTCGTCTCCGTGGGCCGCCAACTCAGGTGCCACCGTGCTCGCAACCTCACGGAGAGAATCGTTGGAATGGGCCGACTCCACTGCGAAGAAGACATTAGAAACCCGCGTCAGATTCTTGCCGCTACGCTCCAGCGCCTCAATTGTATTGGCGAACGTGGCTGGATCCATATTGCCAATGATGGGGTCGATCTCAGCCTTGTGTTGCTCCATGGCAGTCCTGAATGCCGGCAAGTAGTGCTCGTCCTCTATCTGATCGAACGGCGGCACGCCGTACGGAGTATCCCACTCCGCTAGCAGCGGACCACTGTTGTCGGACTCGGCACAGGCTGTGAGGTAGACCATGATCGAAAGCAGCGCTATACGAGAAAGGGTTTTCATGATATCAGGCGCCTCCTTCACACCGGGATACCACAGTTCATTTCAAGATGTTGCAGCCCAACTCACCGAAAAATTGAGAAAGAGCTGCTGGAGCATCCGCTCAAATCGGCGAATGACGGTAGGAAGCTACGAGGTACGCCACACCGGGGCAATTGGGGGGTAGAAGCCCTCATGCGGACCACCATAACCTGGCCCGCACTTGGATCGGGACGGCGCTGGGACGGGAATGACGCAGCAGACAGTCAGTCCGATAGCTTAGATTGCTGAGGCAAGGCAAGGACATTCTACGGTATTGAGGAGTTCACATGTTGTTTGAGACACAAGGCATCAGACCAATCATCTCGTTATTGATCACGCCGATTCTCGCTGTCGCGGTAGGGTGCGGGCCGTCGCAGGAGACCCAGCAACGCATGGCCGAGTTGGAAGAGGCCGCCGCCCGGAAGGACAGCCTGCTAATCGAGATCGCCGACCTGGGCCGGTTCATGAGCGACGTGAGCGCTGAACTGTCGGATGTGAGTCTCGAGGGATCGGATCTGGAAGTGATGCTGGAATCTCCCATGCAAGCCTCACGCGACTCGGTGCTGGTGAAGATCCAGTACCTCAATGACCGAGTCGAGAAGGGTGAGCAGAGGCTGGCCCAGAGCCGGCAACGAATCCGCTCTCTGGCACTGGAATCGGACACGCTGGAAGCACTGCTGGCCGAGACGATCCGCAGCTACGAGCGAACACTGGAGAACCAGCGGGCCACGATTGTATCACTGAACGACCGCGTAACCCTACTCCAAGCAGACAACGTCCGCTTGGCCGCGTCGTTGGACACAGTCTCGACCCAGCTCGACACTCTCAAGGCCGAAACGGGAACAGTTTACTACGTTGTCGGCACCAAGGACGATTTGCTCGAACGCGGTTTGGTTGAGAAGGAAGGTGGCTCGAGAGTTCTGTTCATCTTTGGCAAGCGGGGCGAAACGTTGGTACCCGCGAGGGAACTCGATCCCGCAGAGTTCACGGCGATCGACAAGCACCGGGTCACGACCATTCCACTACCCGATTCGACAGCCGAGTATGAGATAGCATCACGCCACCCAACCGATCAACTCTGGTTGACCGAGGATGGCAAGATACGCGGCTCGGCGCTCGAGATAGCGTCACCGGACCAGTTCTGGCTGGCATCGAAGTTCTTGATCGTGGTGCAGAAGGACTGACGGCTAATCGGGCTACCGTCCGCTGCGAGTCTGTGAGACGCCGTATAGCAAAAGTCGCTCGGGCCGTGCGGCGTTCATCAGGCTCGCGAGACTGTTAGCGGGTATCACCTGCTCCCGAACGGCACATTCACGCGCAACCTGATATCGCGGCCGAGGCTGAGCGCGTAGCCTTTGTACGTATCCAGAAAGTCGCGGTATACCTCATCCATGAGATTGTGGACAATCAGGTCGACGTTGGCACGCTGTCCGGCTAGCGCAAAGTCGAATCCCGCAGCTGCGTGTACCAACGTGTATCTCGCAGTCGAGGCCAACCCGAAGTTGGGATTGTTATCGTACTGCCAGAACGGCTCGTAGCGCCCGGCCGCATCCTTGTCGCCCACGAAGCGAAGGCCAACGCTCAAGTATAGATTCTGAAGTCCCCACAACGAGGGCTGAGTGAACATGACTTCTCCTTCTACCGCCGAGGCCGGCAACAAGGGCAGCTCTTCAGCTGTATCGGTGTTCTTGCCGGAGACCAAGCGGAATAGTCCGGTCAGCCGGAGTCAGGGTAGAAGTTGAGCTTGAAGGGATGCATCCATCCCCCACAACACCGCATCTCCTTGAATCGCCCGCATGATGGGTATGCCAGTTACGCTGTCAACCGTTTCTGTGTTGACCAGGTAGATGTAAGTGCGAATGCCGTTTCTGTATCCCGTCAGCTTGGCCTGGAGCCTCCGCGATTGCCAGCGAAACGACAGATCGGTGTTGATCGAGGCCTCTCGCTCCAAACTCGGATTGCCGATCTGGAAGGCGGCCACGCCTCCGTGGATTCCATATGCGTGCAGTTCGAAGATGCTCGGTGCTCGGAAGCCAGTCCCCGCGTTGACCGCGATGGTGAGATCATCAGTAGTCATATATGCTAGCCCCACCGACCCAGTCACCACCTGATAGCTCTGCTGGAGCGCTGCATCTGTCTCGCCGATCTCGTAATCGGGTAACCTCAACCGATCGTCGGGTGCAGCCCGCTGGTAGCGCGAGTCGTAGCGACCTCCTAGGGACAGCGAAAAGCGGTGTAGTCTAACCTCCTCGTAAAAGAAGGCGGCGAAGTTCCGGATGGTCGCTGAGGGTACCAGCAGTTCGACTCCCCTACTGTGCTGATCCTGGAACCCGTATTCGAGGCCTATCCTACCTGCCAGCGGCCCCAGGGCAGAGTGCTCTGCCTCGAGACGGCCCGTATACGACTGCAGCTCGATATCGACAACAACAGCATCCGGAAGCTGATCACGTGCCGCACCCGGCCTGTTCGACTGGCGTACGTTGCGGAGATAGCTCACCGTCGGGTGTATCAGCCAATTCTGGAGTGGCGCCAGTGTAGCCTTGCCCAGCACCACGTCGTTCTCGAGCCTCTGACCCACCCCGTCGCCGGTGGGCAGTAGGAAATTGTGTTCGTCGCGCCATCCGGTATAGGTAGCAGCGAACGTTCCCACACGAGCGTGGTATCCGATTCCAATGCTACCGCTCAATTGGTCATAATCAGTGTAGTTCAACAGACCGCTGAACCGGGGATCGGTCCCGATACCGGTCTGCTCGGCGGTCGGCGTGTTGGGAGTCCGGACATTGCCGGCGGATCGCCGCACCAACGATCCCGTCCATCCGACATCCCCAGCTGCGCCTTCCAGTGCCACCCCACCTGCCAGTTCGCCGTTGTTGCCGGAATACTCACCCAGGATGCGTCCCCGCACAAAAGCAGAACCGCCGGTCGCATGCGGGATACTGCGTGGTATGACGTTCACAACTCCACCGATTGCGTCCGAACCATACAACACAGATGAGGAACCTCGCACGACCTCGATCCGCTCAGCCAGGAACGGATCGACGTTGGCCCAGTGCCGCACGCCATACTGCTGGAAGTCCATGGCAACGCCGTCACTGAGTATGCGAACACGATTCCCGCTGAGGCCTCTGATCACCGGTTTCCCGGCCTGTTTCCCCGTAGCGATGTTGGCTACTCCAGGCAGGTGCTCCAGCGAACCGCCCAGGCTTGCTTCCTGCCTGCGCAGTTTCTCGTGGCCACCGAGTACTGCGAGATCGGGGGCTGTGCTCTGCGGATCCGAGGCACGAGGCGTTGCCGTAACCGAGATGGCGGCGACCTCGAAAGCGCTTGCCTGCAAGGCGATGTCGATAGTCGTTGTGCGACCATCCCCCACGACGACGTCGCGTCTTTGTGGAGCAAACCCGAGTCGTGCGTAAGCAACGATGTATGTGCCGGCTGGTACCCGAGTGAGAGAATACTTGCCGTCGTCATCTGAAATCACCTGTCGATTCAGTTGGACGATGGTAACGGTCACTCCTCCAAGGGGCTCACCCGTAGAATCGGTTACCTGGCCGACAATTGTGCCGGGATCAACGGCGACAGCTGCTAGCGGCCGTGTCGCACTGGCCAAGAGCACCACGACCGTGATGGCCTGCCAAATGGATCTCTCGCATAAGACCAGCATCGCACGGTTGTGCACCTTGTTCTTCCAGGCGGCTCGTTCTTGCACTGACATAATCTGCGGTCTCCCTTCTCCAGCTCAGACTTCTGCGTTTCTCTGAGTCTGAATCACACGGGAGGCTCCGGTCGGCCGGCGTGACGTGTGGGAACTTGAAGTAGCACGGCCACAGCTCGGACGGTAGTTGGGCGGCGCTGTGAGCGGTGGGAGTGTGGCTACATCCCCGTGGAATCAGGCTCTGTCCTCGAGAGGATCAGATAGAGAAGGGAGGCCCTCGGGGCCACGTAGCCGGATGTTTGACCTGAGATCTGAGAACCGATGCCGCAGCCAGCGGTTGTGCGGTGGTAGGTGCTAAGTCAAATGGATGGTCCCGTGCTGCATCTACAGGAGCCTGCGTAACCAGAAGGTCTTGCAGCAGTACGCAGATCTGGTGATCGTGGCCCTGGTCCTGGGAAGCGGGATCGAGCCACTCCGTGGCGCCGACGTTTACATCCAGTGCATGACCCACCCACTGAACTCCCACGACTGTTGGCAGCAGCATTATCAACAGCCAGGCACCGAACCGACGATGACTCCGGAAGCACCTCATTAATAGCACGCTATCGATTCCAAGCGGACCGGTCAAGGTCTGTGAGGGCGATCCTCGCGATCAGCGTTGGAGGGGGCGCCAATATGCAAGATCGGCCTCACGCTCTCGTTGTTCTTCATCGCGTAGCTCCGCCTCGACTGAGGCTTCGTCGCTTGTGAGCGCAGCCTCCAGCATCCCACTGGCGGCCGAGTGGCGGCACCGGAAGTGCACCGCGTGTCCTCGATCGAGGTATTCCTTTGCGAAAGGGGGAACGCGTTGCAATGCGTTGGGTACGTGGCGTTGAGCGTGCCTTAAGCGACTTTAGATCGTATTCAGTTGACTTCAAGCCAAAGTCACCTTCACCGAACGTACGACAGTTGGCTTCGAGTAGAAGTCAATTGACTTCA
>JAUVRV010000223.1 GCA_030597435.1 Gemmatimonadales bacterium
GCGATCGTTGTGCCGAGTAGGGAGATGATCCCGTAGCGTCATAAGGACCCTCACCAGTCGAGACAGCAGAGCCGGGGTGGATCCTCCCCCCGGCTCTGCACGCCCGTAGGTATGTGCCTACTCCCCCCCCGCTCCCCCCCGCCCCTCCAGCTCTGTTCCCAGCCAATCGAAGAATACACGCTGCCACAAGATGCCGTTCTGGGCCGACAACACCCAGTGGCTCTCCTCGGGGAAATAGAGGAAGCGGCTCGGGATCCCCTTGAGCTGCGCTGCCGTGAACGCCTGCATGCTCTCGGTGACGGGGAGACGGAAGTCCTTCTGCCCGTGGATCACCAGCATCGGTGTATCCCAATTGCCAACGAAGTTGTGGGGTGAGAACTGTTCGTAGCTGGTAGGGTTGTCCCAGTAGGCACCATCGAGGTCGAAATTGGGGAAGAAGATCTCCTCTGTTGCGCCGAACATGGCCTCCAGGTTGAAGGCGCCGTCGTGTGAAATGAAGGCCTTGAACCGGCCCTCGTGATTGCCGGCGAGCCAGAATACGCTGTAACCACCGAAGCTTGCGCCGACCGCGCCGAGCCTTTCTGCGTCGACGTATGGTTCCGTTGCGATGTCGTCGATCGCGCTGAGCAGGTCTTGCATCGCCTGACCACCCCAGTCACCTGAGATCTGCTCCTTCCATTCCTGCCCGAAACTGGGCACGCCGCGACGGTTGGGTGCAACTACGACGTAACCATTCGCTGCCATCATCTGGAAGTTCCATCGATATGAAAAAAACTGGCTCACCGTACCCTGGGGGCCGCCCTGGCAGTAGAGCAGTGCAGGATATTGTCTGTTGGGATCGAAGCCCGGTGGGTAGATCACCCATGTGAGCATTTCCTTGCCATCTGTCGTGGTCACCCAACGCGGTTCTACCTTGCCCAACTCGATGCTGTCCAGGATATCTTTGTTTGCGAACGTCAGCTGAGTTACCTGACCGGATGCGGTGCTCAGGTTGTATATGTCGGCCGCAGCTGACATCGATGTGCGCGACACGATCAGCGAGGCATCTGACCCGGTGCCGGACACACCAAAACCGCCGTAGTTGAACTGACCCTCTGTCATCTGCTCGATGGTACCGTCCGCCGCGGTGGCCGCGAACAGCTGAATTGTTCCCTGAGTTTCACTCGTGAAATGGATCGTGCGACTGTCGTTGGACCATGCAGGCCCGTGAGCGTCCTGATCGAATCCGATCGTCAACTCGCGGTTGACACCGTTCTGCAGGTCACGTACGAACAGCCGGTTGCGATCGGCCTCATAACCGTCCCGCTCCATACTGAGCCAAGCTAGGTAACGTCCGTCAGGCGAGAAGACCGGCTCGGTATCGTAGCCCATCATGCCCTGGGTGAGATTGGCCGTGTTCCCCGTTGCAATGTCATACACATCGATGTCGGAGTTAGTGCTGACAGCGTAGGCCGTACCCACGACCTTCTTGCTTGTGTAAGCGATACTCCTACCGTCGGCGCTCCAGCCGATCTGTTCTCCGCCACCGAATGGATTGAGCGGGGTGTCGTATCGTTCACCCGGCATCAAATCGATCGGTTCACCGATCTCTCCATCGCTGTACTCCGCTATGAACAGGTGACTGTAGGCGTAGTCGTGCCACGTATCCCAATGGCGGTACATCAGCTGATCCATTACGCGGGCATCGGCTTTGGGTAGGTCCGGATAGATGTCATGTATGGTCTGGTCGAGCTTCACCGCTCGGGTGAATGAGATGTGATCTCCCGTTGGCGAATACGCGAAATTGGAGATCCCGCCTGCGATATCGGAGATCTGCCTGACTGCGGAACCGTCCGGATTCATTTCCCAAAGCTGCACGGATCCGCTCAGCGCAGAGAGGAAGCCGATTCTCTCTCCATCAGGTCGCCAAACATAGTTGAACTCGCTGCCGGGCGTGTCGGTGAGCTGCACCGGTTCGCCACCGTTGACTGAGAGCAGAAAGAGATCGGTGTTGCCGCGGTTCTCCTCTATGTCATACACCCGAACACCGTACACGAATTGTGTACCGTCAGGTGACATGGCGGGTCCAGAGACACGTCGCAGGCTCCACAGTGTTTCGGGAGTCAGTACGTCCTGGGCTTCTGTCGCCATTCCGAGAAAGAGGGAAAACAGCACGAGGGCAGAAAGGAGCTTCTTCATGTTGGTACCCCTGTCGGTGATGCTGCTGAGTAGTGTCTTTTCGCCGTCGTTGACGACGTCACGGTTCAATCGTCGATCCTGCTAAATCTATCATGAACGCATACTGCAACGCTTTCTCCTCGAGCCGGCGGAAACGGCCGGACGCGCCTCCATGGCCCGCCTCCATGTTCGTCTTGAACAGGACCACGTTGTCGTCGGTCTTCAAGTCGCGCAACTTTGCCACCCATTTCGCCGGCTCCCAATATTGGACCTGGGAGTCATGCAAGCCTGTCAAGACGAGGATATTAGGGTAATCCTTGGGCTCGACGTTGTCGTAAGGAGAGTAGGACAGCATGTAGTGGTAGTACTCCTTCTCGTTGGGATTGCCCCACTCGTCGTACTCCGATGTGGTGAGCGGAATGCTGTCGTCGAGCATTGTGGTTACTACGTCTACAAATGGTACAGCTGCTACGATCCCCTTGAACAGGTCGGGTCGCATATTCGCTACTGCGCCCATGAGCAACCCGCCGGCGCTCCGGCCCTCGGCATACAGCAGGTCGGAACTCGTGTAACCTTGCTCGATCAGATGCTCGGCACAGGCAATGAAATCTGCAAAGGTGTTCTTTTTCTTCAGTAACTTGCCGTCCTCGTACCACCACCTTCCCATCTCTTGGCCACCGCGAATGTGGGCAATGGCGAAGATGAACCCGCGGTCCAACAGGCTCAGCCTCCCCGAGTCGAATGTCGCGTCCATACTGATGCCGTAGGAGCCGTAACCGTACAGCAACAGCGGGTTGGGGCCCTCGTGTCCTTGTCTCTTCCTGCGAACCAGCGAAATGGGAACGAGAACCCCATCCTGGGCGGTAGCCCACAACCGCTCGGTTTCGTAGTTCTCTTGAATGAACCCACCGAGTACCTCATCCCGCTTCATCAATCTCGATTTCCGGGAGTTCATGTCGTAGTCGATGACGGAGGGCGGTGTGGTCAGTGAAGTGTAGTTGTAACGGAGCGTCTTGGTTGCGAATTCGGGATTGATTCCGATACCAGCCCAGTATGTGGGCTCGCCGAAATCGATGTAATGCTCGTCGGATCCGTTCCAGGGAATGACTCGTAGCTGAGTCAAACCGTCTTCGCGTTCGGCCACAACCAGATGGTCTGAAAAGAGTTCAAAGCCACTGACGAACACGTCCTCTCGGTGCGGTATCAATTCCTGCCAGGTTTCCATTGCTGTGTTGCTGATCGGTGTCTCCATGATACGGAAATTCCTGGCCCCGTCATTGGTACGGATGTAGAACTTGTCCTCGTAGTGATCGACGCTGTACTCATGGTTACGCTCTCGCGGCAGAAACACGGCGAAACTGCCGGTTGGGTTGGTCGCTTCGAGGTAGCGGTACTCGCTGCTGAGCGTCTGCTCCGATCCAATCATCAAGAACCGCTTGGACTTGGTCTTGAACACGAAACAACTGAACTCCTCGTCCACCTCCTCGTATACCAGGACGTCTCGGGAGGAATCGGTACCCAGCGCGTGACGCAGGATTTGGTACCAGCGCAGCGTGTCCGGGTCCTGCCGAGCGTACAACAGGTGCTTGTTGTCCTCAGCCCAGGCAATGTTGCTCGTGACGTTGGGTATCACATCTGGAAGAATCGTGTCGCTGGTCAGATCCTTGAACCTCGTCTCGTATACCCTGCGCCCCACGGTATCCTGGGTGAAGGCGAGGATATCTTGCCCTGAACTCACCGACACACCGCCCACGGCAAGAAAACCATGCCCCTTGGCGAGTTCGTTGACATCGAGCATGATTGCTTCGGGAGCATCCATCGATCGTTCACGTCGAGCATATATGGGATACTCCTGTCCCTCCTCTAAACGGGTGTAGTAGATGGAACCGTCCTTCTTGTACGGCACCGACGAGTCGTCCTCCTTGATACGACCTTTCATCTCCTCGAAGAGAGTGCGTTCCAGCTCCCTCGTATGTGCCGTCATCTCCTTGGTGTATTGGTTTTCGGCCTCGAGGTGCGCCATCACATCGGGGTTATCCTGCTCGTTTAGCCAGAGGTAGTTATCGGTGCGGACGTGACCGTGGATTTCTAGGAGCTTGGGTACGACTTTGGGTGCTGGCAAGGTTGACTCCTGGCTGGTGCGGTGATGGGAAGAATGATGGCTAGGGAGATTGAGCAGGGGAAGCAGGGGAAGCAGGGGAAGGAAATGGGGGTGATTACCTTCACTGCATGTCGACCGACTCCTTCCGACCGGCTTGGTGGCTTCCGGGACCGCACTGGCAGACCCTCGGTGCGCGTTTCATGCGATCACGTCTCAGAGTCCGTTTGAGGCGCGAGCGTATGGAGCTTACTGATGGCGATTTTCTCGATCTGGACTGGGTGTCCGGCAGAGACGGTCACGAGTTGGGCGATGATTCGCCGTTGGTGCTGCTGCTGCACGGCCTCGAAGGGAGCGCCAATTCCGGTTACGCGCGGCAGCTGTACGGGGAACTGACTGCACGAAGATTCCAGGCTGTCGGTCTCAATTTCCGCGGATGCAGTGGTGAGCCCAATCGGCTACCGCGGGCGTATCATTCGGGGGAGACCGGGGACCTGGCGCACGTGGTGCGGGTTCTCCGGGAGCGCTGTCCGGAGCGGGTGATAGGGGCCGTCGGCTTCTCGCTCGGGGGGAATGTGTTGTTGAAGTATCTGGGAGAGAGGGGGCAGAGGGGGCAGGGGATCGATACGGCGGTGGCCATATCGGTGCCGTTCGATCTTTCAGCCGGTGCGGATTACGTAGAGCGGGGCTTCTCCAAGACGTACCGAGCGTTGCTGGTTCGAAAGCTCAAGAGGAAGGTGCGGATAAAGGCGCACATTATGAGCGGTGAGATCGATCTCGCTCGCACCTTGGCGGTTCGAACGTTCAGGGAATTCGATAGCGCAGTGATCGTGCCAATACACGGTTTCGAGGACGCAGAGGATTACTATCGTAGCACCAGTTCGGCGCAGTTTCTGGGATCGATCAGAGTCCCGACATTACTGATCCATGCGTCGGACGATCCGTTCCTGCCACCCGAGTGCATCCCGAAGCGAGTCACACAGAGGAACCCACACATCCACACCGAGTTCACTCGGTCCGGTGGACACGTGGGCTTTGTCTCCGGTGCTCCCTGGGCTCCAGTATTCTGGGGCGAACGCCGGGCCGCAGAGTTCTTGACGGAGAGACTGCGCGGCGCTAGCCAGCCCTGATCTCCAGTCGCCTGGTCTCTAGTACTGCCACCACTGTGTGTCTCTCACCGCTGGCTGATGCCGCATGATATGCTGGGCCATCTCCTTCAAGCGCTCGGCGGTGGTGACCGGACCGCTGTAACAGTGACCCCTGCCACGA
>JAUVRV010000234.1 GCA_030597435.1 Gemmatimonadales bacterium
GATCCGCCGCCGTCTCGACCAGTTCGCGGTACTGCTCCTCCGCTTTGCGCACTGCCCGTTCGGCACGTTTCATCGCGGTTATGTCATAATATACGATGAACCTGACACCATCAGCCACGCCGGCTACCTGAGCGGCCGACATGCGTACCGTAAGCCACGTACGGTCTTTGCGCTGACGCTCCAACTCATTCACCACGACGTCTTCTTCGGTGACCATTGCCTCTGGTGCAATCACAGTCTCACCGGAGGCCTCGGTGCCAAAGATGTAGTTGATATCAGCCCCCACTACCTCATCGGGCTCATATCCGAACAGCGACACGAACGCCGGGTACACCCCGAGAATCTTGCCGTGTTTATCGAGAGTCAGGATCGCGTTCGGGGCGCTCGTGAGTAGGGCGTCGAGGAAACTCCGCTCCCGCGAACTCTCCTCCTGGCTCAACTCCAGCCGCTTCATCGTACGGAGGTGTGTCACCAAATCGACGTACGAGCGCTGGAACAGTCGCACCATGACGAGAACAAACAGAGCAATAGAAGCAACCGCGGTCATGTGGGAGCGATCCTGCCCATTGATCAGAACCGCTACGGCCAGAGGCACAGCCAGAGTTCCCAAGAATCCATAGAAGCTCACCGGATCAGCCGCCAGAAGGCTCATGGCCCCAGCAGTGAGCCCCGCGAATATCACCATGAGTACTGCTAGATCCTGGAATGGAATGTGGGGAGCAAACAGCAGCGCACCGGCAGCCCAAACCAGACCAGAAGCCACCATCCCGCGCCGCATGTTCGTGAACACCGCTGCCGCGTCCGGTTCCGTTCGCGTGAGGCGGATCCGGCTCCACGAACGGAGTGCTGTGACCACGGCAACGACCCCAATCCAACCCAGGAGAGTCTGCTGCGGCACTAGGGGCCACACGAGAAGCGCTATGATCGCGGCCAGCACCACGTGCCCGATCTCGGCTGTGGATCCCCGCCGCATCAGTCGCTGTGCCAGCAGTGTGCGCAGCTCGGATTCCACCCGCTCGTAGGCAGCGGCCTCCCTAATCACCTCGTCCGGCATCCGTCCGATGGACGACGGACGAGGCTGGCTCGAGCCTACCTCACGATTGCGCCTTTCCGCGTCGGAACGACTCATACCCAATTGCGTGCTTCGGTCCAAGGAATAGGGAATAACAAGCCAATATAGGGCTTTCCGATTCCAGACGCTCTCCGCGCCAGCCGATGTGGTCGGTCTTAACTCATTACCCCTCACTGGCTTATGCATCGCGGAGTCGATGAGGGGTAACTCAGCCAGATGTGGCAGCGAGTACATCCGACTACATTCCTCCGACTACGGACCAAACAGAACCACACAGCACTGGAGACAATTCAATGGCTAAGATCCGGCTGGGGACCAAGCTGGCGGTGGCTAGCGCGACGGTTGCGGTTGCCGCAACGATCGCGATTTCGTTAGCCCCGCGAGCCAACGCAGAGGCACCCGCAGTCCTGATTTACACCACACCTACCTGAGGCTGCTGCGGCGCATGGGCCGAGCACTTGCGTGACAAGGGCTTCACAGTGAAAACCGAATACGTGGCAGATCTGACCGCGACCAAGATCAACCATGGGGTGACACCTGACCTCGCCGGCTGTCACACGGCAGTGGTCGAGGGGTATGTAATCGAGGGGCACGTGCCCGCCAGAGAGATCTATCGCCTGCTCGAGGAGAGACCCGCTATAGTGGGCCTCTCAGTTCCCGGAATGCCTGTTGGCTCACCGGGCATGGAGGGTACACCGGTGGAACATTACCAGGTGTTGACCTTCGACCGTAACGGCCGCAGGGAGGTCTACGCCAGCTACTGAGGAGTTTTCGGCCCCGGGCTGAGGGCCCGGGGTTAGGGTTTTCTCATATCTCTCTGATGATCGGCCGTGTGAGACAGGTTGGTCCACCGGCTCCCTTGCGGCTGATCTCGTTGCCTTCGATCTCGCACACCTCTGCGCCTGCTCCCTCCAGTCTGGCTCGAGTGACAGGATTGCCACTCAGCATCATGCACTTGCGGGGCGCGACAGCCAACACGTTGCAGCCCATGGTGTCAAACTCCTGGTCGGGAACCTCTACGAGCTGGAATCCGCGCGTCTTTAGCGCATCGTTGAAGACCCGCGGCAAGAGCGGTGCGTAGACCAGAGCCAAGTCGCGGTCGATCGGGCTCAAGATCGACATCAGGTGAAACACATCTCCGGGGACCTCCAGATCTGGCAGCGCCACAACGATGATTGCATCCACACAATCACCCAGCAACGTCCTTAGCTGATCGATCCCTGCTTCGTTGGTCCGCTTACCGCTGCCAACTGCGAGGCAACCTGTGTCCAACCACGCCACATCCCCACCTTCCACCTTGCCGGGTTCGACAATGCTGCCAAGAATAGGCATACCCAGCCTCTCGAACACGATCCCTTGTGCCGCCGGTTCCTCACGTCTCTGTTCCTTGCCCATGTTGCACAGGATCACGCCCTTATCACACACGATGGAGGCGTCACGCACATAGATCGAATCCAACCCGGTGCTTTCAACCGGAGGCATGAACTCTCGCTCGATGTCCAACGCCTCTAGACGAGCAATGAGATTGTCATACTCGATCACGGCGCGCCGGTAATCTGGCTGTCCCAGATAGTCGAGCCCGCGCCACTGTTTGGCGATCGAGGAGACACTAGCGAACGCATCTCGCGCATGCTTCAACAGTAGTCGTTTGATCGTGCCGACATCTGACTGGGCAGTGTGGGTCACGAATCCACCTCACTGGTAGCTGGCTCTGCACGCCACGCTATCCACACGTACACCGGGACGCCGGCAAAGAGCATCAGGATCCCCCAATCGACAATCTCACTCCCAGCACCCGCTATTGCCCACAGGGAGTAGAGGAACGCAAGCACAGCGATGACACTCGAACCGAATAGTCGTTGTCCCTTGAACCTCTCTCGCTCTCTGATAAAAATCATCAGCTCACCCATGCTGGAAAGCGTATAGGCCACCAGTGTGTGCAATGCAGCTAGCAGGATGATGAAGTTGAACTGCTCTACCAGTCCCTTCGTGTAGTTCATCCCAATCAATACCGTTACCAGCACGCTAGACATGACTATTCCCACCGTTGGTGTTCCCCTGGGCGAGATACGACCGAACGCCTTGGGAAAGAGTCCGTCCCGCGCGGCAGCGAGCGGCATCTGACCTTGCAGCAATATCCAGCCGTTGAGGGCGCCAAAACACGAGATCGCAGCACCGGCGCCAACTGCGTAGCCTGCCCAACTGCCCCACACCTCACGGGCGGCATCTGCATAGGGTGCGTTGGACGCGGCCAACCCCTCTGGCGGGATGATCCCCATCACCGCCACCGTTCCGAGCACATAAACCAGCGCAGTCACAACAGTACCGAGTATGGTTGCCCGGGGTATGGTACGCTTGGGATCGCGTATATCGTCTGCAGGAATTGTGGCGGACTCCAATCCAAGAAACGCCCACAGGGTCAACGCTACGGTGGCAGTCACTGCCGAGAGGTTCGACCCTCCGCTCACATTGAAGGGCCTGAAATGATCCGCGTTGAAGAACAGGAGACCCAGGGTGGCAATCACGACGAGCGGTACCAGCTTGAGGATTGTCGTTATCAGCTGTACCCAAGCGGCGTTGCGTACATCGGCGGAGTTGATCCAACTGAGCAGCCAGATCGTAGCGATCGCGACCGTCGCGGCGAGAGCCCCGTTTGTGGCCAATGCCGGGAAAAAGACAGTCAGGTAACTCACGAAAGCAACCGAGATTGCAGCGTTGCTGGTCCAGATCGAGATCCAGTATCCCCAAGCCACCAGGAAGCCCGCGAAATCGCCGAACCCCCTGCGCGTGTATGCGTACGGGCCACCAGCCGCAGGCATGAAGCTACTGAGCCGGGCGAACACCAGTGCCAGGAGTAGCGCACCGGCCGATGTCACCAACCATCCGATAATACTGATGCCACCGTAGGCAGCGAGCGAGGCCGGCAACAGGAACACGCCGGAGCCGATCATGTTCCCGACCACCAGCGACGTGGCCATGGGAAGACCCATGGCTTTACGAGTATTGGATGGGCGTGCGGTCAGGTCAGAAATCTCCGGTCAGGCGGTAGACAATCGGCTGTTGGCTGTCAGGTCTCAAGTGTCGGCTGATAGAAGGAACCAAACCCCATGGTCACACGTTCATTCAAACGAGCGCCGGTTTAATCTGGAGCAAGAGTGCAATTCGTCAAGCGGAGCGGTCGCGCAATACTCAGAGGATGTGTCGGTATGAACTTTCGAACCCTAAAGCACGGGTGGACATTGCTGGTGACATCCGCATTGGTCGCATCATGCAATAGCGACGGGCCAACTGATGGTGATTTCGACTCCACGATATTGCGGATGCGCGTTCACTTGCTACAGTCGGATTTCTCTCCACTCAATACAACGCTCACTGAGAACGAGGTGAGAACGATCATAACTGGTGTCAACGATATATGGCAGCAGGCCGGAGTCTCATGGGAAATCGAGTCGATCGTCAGCGACGACGCGTTGAACGCAGCTGTCTACGAGAGCATCCTACTGCGTGATCTCCCGGCCACCGGTCCCCGCATTGCATCAATACTCCCGACTGCCAGTATCTCCGAGGGCCGCTGGGACGTGTTCTACTTGATGGATCTTGGAGGCATTGCCGGCGGTGTGTATCTAGCACCCCTTACCTCCGTGGTAGTAGCTGAGCTGGATCCCAACGGTCAGCGCGATCTGATGGGTTCGGTTGCTCGCATCCTGGCCCACGAGTTGGGTCATTCACTTGGCTTGCAACATGTACCCTGCGCACCCGCAGGCAACCTCATGGCTCCAGGTTGCCAGGCGGGGGACCGCACGCGACTGACATCGGGTCAGATCGATGTCGCGCTGAGTCAAGCCGCCACAGGACGGCCGACAGTGTTCTCAGAGGTGTCGGCCTTCAACTAGCTGCCGTTCGTACTCGGCCCTCAAGGTGGCCAGCGTGATCAGGCAATCATGTAGCTGTCCAACTCAGCGACCAGGCTCGCCTTTTCGGAATCGCTCAGGAAGGTAGCTTCGAACGAGTTCCTGACCGAACGGTAGACCTCCTCCCTACTCAACTGCAGCCCTTCCTGGGTCGCCAGGAAGTTCTCGTTCATATAACCGCCGAAGTAAGCCGGATCGTCCGAGTTGATCGTCACACACAGGCCAAGGTCTAGCAGCTGCTTGAAATTGTGATTGGCCATCGCGTCGAACACACACAGCTTCACATTCGAGAGCGGACAAACGGTCAACGGGACTTGCTCCTCCTTCAATCGTTCCACCAGCTTTCCGTCCTCGATGCAGCGCACCCCGTGGTCGATCCGCTCGACCTTCAGGAGATCGAGTGCCTGCCA
>JAUVRV010000242.1 GCA_030597435.1 Gemmatimonadales bacterium
AATTGCTCCGAGAGATATGCGTACTCGCCTCCGGCCCGTGGCATGGCTGCGCCGAGTGCACCGTAGCACAGCGCGCCGCACAGCGCCAGGATGCCGCCGCCGAACCAGAGGGCGATCATGAGCAGCGGACTGCCGAGTTCCAGCAGGAGCAGTCCGGAGGTGGTGAAGATCCCGGCCCCGATCATGTCAGCCACCACGATGTTAGTGGCTGGGAAGAGCTTCAGTTGTCTCGCTAGGCCGGCAGCGGGGTCGTCCATCGATCCGCCTCGTCGATCGGTACAGTCGTTGGCCGTGTGCGTGTGTTACTTAATACGCAATTAGCGCCGTTCTGTTACGCCGCGGGCCCATTCCCTTACAAGATCCTTACGTGGAGGGTCGGTCGGTTTCCCTCCGGTGGAACATGTGAGTATGCGGTTTGACGAGGAAGAGCAGGGGACAACCAGTAAGCTTGCGGCCTCCCGATTGGCTTGGCTTTACCTGTCATCCGTTCCTGGTACGGCGCTTTGACACCGCGACTTATCGTGCGGATACCTCTCCAACGCACGTTCATCGGTCTCCTCTTTCATCCGGTGCTCGGCTTCATTCACGCGGTTCCGTATGAATCGGAAGTGCTTGAGGAGCCTCTCTTTGAACTGGAAGGGATGATTCCCTACTAACGCTGCCACCAGGCGCCGTGAGATCCGCAACAGACGCACCGTGAAGATTTCCAAACCTCCCACGAGAAACTCGTCCTTGTGAGCGGCGACGCCCTGGAGAATACGACTGGCACATTGGTCGGCGTCCATGCCGCGCAGGTGTACCGCCAGTCTCTTGCCGAACCGGGCGCCGGTTCCGGGGAGGGCGTTGAGGGTGATCGGCGTGTTGATGAATCCGGGGACGGCGATCGTTACTTGGATGTTACTTTCGCGCACCTCGGAACGGAGTGATTCGAAGAAACCGTGCAGGGCGTGTTTCGATGCTGAGTAGGCCGCTAGCAAGGGAACCCCGTACTTGCCGGTGACGCTACTGACGATGACAAAACACCCGGAGCGTCGACTCAGCATCGACGGCAGGAGTGACTTCGTCAATGCAACTGGTCCGAAGTAATTTGTCTCCATGACTTGACGATCAACTTCGAGGCATGTGTTGAGCGTCAGATCGCGTGCTGCAATCCCAGCGTTGTGGATCACATAATCGACTTGTCCCGCAATACTGAGCGCCGTCCGGACTTTGTCCGCCAGCGTCTCCCGTTGGGTGAGGTCCAGGGGCAGAACGTGCACGTCAGCGGCGCCGGTACACTCACGCGCAACGGATTCGAGCCGTTGCACGTCCCGCGCAGAGAGAATGAGCGTGGCCGCTTGCTGATGAGCAGCCAGCGCCAGTGCTCGCCCGATCCCCGAAGAAGCTCCAGTGATCCAGACGACCTTGTTTCGGAAGGTCTCCTTCCTTCGTCCCGTTCCTGATGTTGGCGATCGAGCGTCCCTGTCGATCGAAATCGGTCGCTCGCTAGTGGCTACAGACAGCTGTTTGTGCAAGTGATTCACGGCAGCCATGGAGCGATCAACAATCTCCTGCGCGGTCTCACGGGTGGCCGGCGCAGCCAGGAGATCGTCATACGACAGGGGGTCCCCGAAGGCGATCGTAATCCGCTTACCTATGTGCGGACGAGGTGCGTGATAGGGCATGGCGTCCAAGAGACCATCGATGGCTACTGGGATGATTCGCGCTTGCGTCTGGCGAGCCACGAATCCCGCACCGGGAAGACCTGGACGCATGCCATCAGGCGATCGTTGCCCTTCGGGGAAGAGGACTGTCACGCCCTTTGGGAGAACCCGGCACATGGCCCGCAGTGCGCCCGCGTCTCCACCAGTGCGCACGGCAATGCAGCGAAGGTGGTTGGAGAGCCACGCGATCACAGGATTGCTGAAGAAGTGCTCCGATGCGGCGAAGTTCCACGGGTGTAGCCTGGGATTGATCAGCGCCCGGGGGAAGAAGGCCGCCAGCGCAATGAGGAAACTGTCGACGGGCGACTGATGATTAGACACGAACATCAGGTTGGGCAAATCGTCGCCGCGATACGGTCGTACGATCCGTACGCGATTCAGGACGAAGAGATACACCCAGGCAATGACCGCACACACGTTGGTTACGACGAACGCGGTGATTGTCCACCAGAGGGTCCGCTGCTCGGTTGAAAGGGCACTCATGACCCAGTCCACCAGACGAGGGTAATCCACAGAAGCTGGGCCGGAATGCGCCAGGCTGGAGCGGTTGCCAATCGGCCATGTAAGCTGAGGGATTTTCGTGCGATGCGGATGTTGGCGGGCAGCTTAAGTATGAGTAGCAGTACCAGGGCCATAGCCGCTGCGCGCCGCACTTGCGGTGTGAGGATTCCAGCGCCACCCGCAATCTGCCACACGCCGAGGAGCAACACGATTAAGGCGGGGCGGGGCACCGACGGAGGCACCAGTCGCTCAACGTCGTGGCGAATGGGTGTGAAGTGTGCTGCCCCCATGATGATGAACGTGGTGCCTGTTGCCCAACGGACCGCTATGAGCCAAGAGTCGATCTCGACGACGCCCAACCCACCGAGCAGACGAAAAAGCAGGGCCAGCAGCGCCACGATGAACACCGGGCTCACGAGGAACCTCCGCGTGCGCCGCACCACCGCAATCGCGCGCGGTCCAGCTCGTCCGGCGAGTAAAAATGACGTACCTCCGGTGTGTTGTAATACCGATCGACGAAGGATCTGGGCAGCATGAGCTTGTCGAGAAGGTCCGTGTACTGAGCGCCGAGCGCTTTTTGTGCGCCGATGTTTGCCCGCCTCAGGCACAAGCGTTCGAGTCCGAGGAACGAGCGGAAGGCTGTCTCGCCACTTCGATCGAGACATTCGGTCTTGATGAGCAGCACGTCGGCGAACGAACCGTGATACACCTGGTAGCCTGCTTCCCGGTCGAACGGAGTACTGAACGGGTCGACCCCAAATACAGGTTGAAGCTCGTCACGGAACCACCGCATGCAGTCGACCTGGGCCGGGAAGGCCGTTACGAATTGGTCGAACACCGCGAGCGGATCGAGCCGTCCTTCGTTGCAGCGTTCCTTGATATCGGGGAGCAGCCTCGGCCCGAGCTGGAACAGCAGCGAGATGTTCCTTGCGACGGGATCGCGCACCAGGGTGATGATCTTCCAGCGGCCAGGCGTGACCCCCTGCCGTAACTGTTCCTTGAGATATCGGCTAACGAGGAGGTGGCCGGCTCCAGGCAATGACGGCACCCGTGACCAACGGTAGAACTTCTCCATGGCGGCGATGCCCTGGTCGGTCAGAGTGTGGATATGGAAGACGGGCCGGCCCGGTTGCGCTGCGCGAATGGACCGCACCACCGATTTTGAGCCGACCTTTGCCATCTGATACACCAGGATGGCCGGCCGCGTACGAAGGGTCTCCCAGCCCTTGGCCCGGAAGAACCTTCTGAGCACCGGATAGGCCATGGCAAGCGCGGTGGGTGTCGCTCGACTACGGGGGCCCGGTGGAGGGTTCACGCCAACCTCCGGGTGACCCCACCAGCCGACACGCGATAGGTTCGGCCTCTCCATTCCACCTGATTCTGGAACAGGGCATACCAGCACCCGGCCGCTGTCACAATCTCGAGCAGGGGCAGTAGCCACAGGTACCGAAGCTGTTGCCGGTCTCGCACGAAGAACTGACTCATGACCACCATGACCGACAGTCTGGTTACCACAGCGATCACCCCAAGTGTCGCGAGGGGTCCACTTGCGAACAGCATCATCATCAACGCGACCGGAAACACGCTCCGCATCCAGCAGTACCAGGTGTAGAACGCTCCTGACAGGACATGCGACATACCCACTTGCCACCGCTGGGACTGATTCCACCAGGTTTCGAACGTCACGGTCCGACACGGCACCGTAACTGGCTCGTGGTGCATGAGGACCCGGTAGCCCGCGCGGCGAACGCGGTTGGCCAGAATGACATCCATGAGCAGCGACGCGCCCTGTGGCTTGAAACCGCCGATGCTGTCCAACACGTCCCGCCGCATCGCCATGCAGGAGCCATTCGCGAGCCGGAGACCACCCCAAATGGACTCCAGGGCGAAGTGTCCTAGGAGGTCGTGGTTGATCGATCCCGACAGCATCGCCGCGGGCACGCTTGCCGCATTCAAGTACGCCGGGAAACATGTAACGAGACCTACGTTCTCGGTCTGCAAGGGGGCCGTAAACTCCTGGAGGTAGTTGGCATGAGGAAGGATCGTGTCGCTATCCACAAATACGAGCCATTCCCCACGAGCTGCTGCAACCCCTTCGATCAGGTTGTGCATCTTGCCCAACCGGTCACCGCACGGACCCGCAATCACCACGCGGATCCGATCGGGGTCTGTTGCAGCCACATCCTGTAACTCCGGCGTGGCAGGATCTGACTCGTCTTCGACACAGAACAACCACTCGACTGATCCACGCGTACGCTGCGCTGTGATTTGCCGGAGCGCGTGAGTTCTTTCCTCATCGAGTCCTCGCACTGGGACGATTATGCTTACGGGTGCGACCGGCTCGCTGCGGCGATATTGTCGTGAGCGTCGTAGAACCAGCGCGGCGTGAAAGGGAAAACTCGCCACGATCAAGGTGGGGACTCCAATCGCCACGACTGCGACCCAAAACACCATAGTCATGTTCTTACCTCGGGGTTGAGTCCGGGCGAAGCCTCGGTGGCACACCGAACGTTGCGTGATCCCCCGCTGCTCGCATGCCAAGAATCGCTGGCCTACGTCAAGAGAGCGTCAAAAGGGCGTGGGAAACTGAGTTGCCGGTCGCCCAAGCCAGAGTGTGATGAGGGCAAGCCGCCCGCTTCGACATCGCGGTCTAGAGGTGGTGCGGGAGGTCCTTACTGAGGAGGAGTGGGAGTTGCTGCCGGAGCGAGTGAGGGACCTGGTAGTCGTCAGAGGGGAATGAGGTGGCCAGGTGGCGGTAGCTCGCCATCTTGCTATCCCATTGCCAGATCTTCATCCGATCACTTCGGCCAACGTCTCGCGATACCGCCGGTAAACCGCCCAGGGGATCTCTTCTCTTACCCGACCGCCGGCAAGCGGTATGTAGCGACCCGATTGCAGCAGAGGTGTGATTATGTCTTCGAGTCTTTCTCTCATCTTCTCGCTCGACTCGGTGCGCAGAACGCTCAACGGGATGCCACCGATCAGGCCCAGCTCGGGACCGAACTCGCGTCGCAGGTTGCGGTAGTCGAGTTCCGGAACCTCGGCGGCCTCCGAGATCCACAGCATCGTGACCCCGGCCTCGATCATCGCCGGAAACA
>JAUVRV010000220.1 GCA_030597435.1 Gemmatimonadales bacterium
GCAACGACGACGGCCATCACTATCGAGCGCATTCGTCTCATTCGGCTCTCCTGACGCAAATCCTCTACTTGTAACCTCTTAACCGGCCCAGCATGCGACGATCGGTGGCAACCGGATCATCGCCTTTGGGTGTCTCTATCACCTTGATGATATCCCGGAACCGGTCATCTTGCCTCACTTTCTCGAAGGGTTCGGGACCGAGAGTGCCCTCGCCGATCAGCTCATGCCGATCGCGTCTCGAGTCAAACGGATACATCGAATCGTTGAGGTGCAGGCAGTGGAGATTGCTCAGGCCAAGCTCGTCATCCCACTCTTGCCATACGCCGTCCCAGTTGTTGACCAGGTCGTAACCTGCTGAGTACAAGTGACATGTGTCTGCACAGAAGCCGACACGTTCACGCAGTGAGTGTGGTATTAACTGGCGCATCTCAGCTAGCTCTTCAAACGTCGAGCCCAACGCCGTTCCGGTGCCCGCCGTAGTCTCTAGCAGTACCATGGGCCCTTCTTCGGCTTCGAGGCATTCCACGTACGCGGCGGCATTGCGCTCGAGGCCGGTATCGCGGTCTCCCATGTGATTGCCGGGGTGCGTCACTACGAATTCCACACCTAGTGAGCGGCAGCGGTGCAGCTCCGCCTTGAAGGAAGCGACGGATTTCGCTCGCAGCTTGTCGTCCGGAGACGCGAGGTTGGTCAGGTAGGAATCGTGGGTCACGACGGCGGGAACGCCACTCCGGCGCCGCGCGAGCTTGAATCTCTCAATCTCTTCACTCGCCAGTCTTGGCTCGCGCCATTGGTTGGGTGTCTTGGTGAAGATCTGAATCGCCGTAGCGCCAATCTCATCTCCGCGGGATGGTGCGTTGCCAACGCCACCGGCCGTGGAGACATGCGCTCCCAGAAGTTCACCATCTGGTGAGGTCAACCTTGAAACGCCTGGGGTGAAACCAAGGGAACGAATCGGCAGGATCCGGCGGTATGATTCACTAGGCCGTCTGCTGTACGCTCAATGCTGTACAATGTCTGAATTGCCCGGTCTCCCACTGGAATCACCAAGCGGCCGCCGATGGCCAACTGATCGAGCAACGGATCGGGGGAGTTCGGTGCGGCGGCCGCAACGATGATCGCGTCGAACGGTGCTGTGGCGAGGTGACCTTGAGCACCGTCACCGATGAGCAGCGTGACGTTCTCAACGCCGATCTCCTCGAGTCGGATACCTGCATCGTGTGACAGCGTCGCGATGCGCTCGACGCTCCACACGTGTCGTGCGATGCTAGCAACGACGGCGGTGTGATACCCGGTGCCAGTACCAACCTCGAGCACATTTGAGTGACGTGTGAGATGAGCTTCCTCTGTCATCAGTGCCACGATATAGGGCTGCGATATCGTCTGCTCGCAGCCGATCGGTAGCGGCTGATCGGCATACGCAAGGTGTCTCAGATCCTGGGGCACGAAGTGCTCACGCGGTACTGAAGCCATCGCCGCGAGAACCCGCGCATCCGATATTCCCCTGCCAACGAGGTCCTTGCGAACCATGTGACGACGCTCGCGCCGCGTGTCCGTGTGGGACCCGAACCCTGGTAGTCGCATGATCGGTGTCAAGATAAGGGCAGTGGCACCCGCGAGTAAGAGCCCCTGCAACCCGTTGCCGACGATAAATAGGAGGCCTTAGTCGGTAGATCTTCGCAACCGCACCATTGCCACGATCAACGCACCCGTGGCTATCGCTGCCAGAGCTACGTATTGGTGCCACAGCCCAGCAAGGCCCTCGCCCTTGAGAAAGATGGCGCGGACAATCTCCACGACGTGACGTATCGGATTGAGTAGCGACAGCCATCGGAAGAACTCAGCCATGCTGTCCACTGGAAACATGAACCCAGAGAGGAGGACGAGCGGGAACAACACCATGAACATCACCATGAATGCTTCTTGCTGGGTCTTGGAGATTGTCGAGATGATGAGGCCGAGCGCAATGCCTGCGAGGATATAGAGCAGTGCTGCAGGTAGCAATACCAGGACTGAGCCACGCATCGGGATCTTGAACCACAGGATGGCGACGGCTGAAATCAGAGTGATTTGAATCAAACCAACCAGCATGACTGGAATCGTTTTGCCCAAAATCAACTCGGTCGTCGACAATGGGCTCACCATTAGCTGGTCGAGCGTTCCCAATTCGCGTTCGCGTACCACCGCCAGAGATGTGAGCAATAGCCCCATGAGCATCACCAACACGCCGATCACTCCAGGAACGTTGTAAACTTGGCTCTCCAACTCGGGATTGTACCACGCTCGTGTTCTGAGATCGACACCGCCGGGCGGTAGCATGCCGGTGCGCTGCATGTAGCTCGTCGCATAGCGCCGCACGATCTGCACCGCATACCCCTGTGCAACCGTGCCGGTATTGGAGTTGGTACCGTCCACGAGCACTTGAACGGTAGCGGTGCCACGAGCCACGTCGGAGGTGAAACCCGCCGGTATCTCGATGCCGACCACTGCGTCGCCGTTGTCCAGCGCGCGATCCAAATCGGTGGATCGGTCTGAATGGCCCACAACGTCAAAGTATCCCGTCGCGGCAAACACCTCGATGAGTTCACGTGAGGCGGCGCTCTTGTCCAAGTCGACAACGTACGTCGCGGTGTTGCGAATGTCCGTGTTCACCGCATAACCAAAGATCATGAGCTGAAATATCGGCGTCACGAAAATCACCGCCTTCATCCGCGGATCACGCAGCATCTGCCGCAGCTCTTTTTTCAACAGCGCACGCAGGCGGTGAAGAGACAACGCCCTCATGCGATCTCCTTCTTGAACACTCGTGTGGCGAGTGTGAGACCGACGATGGCGAACACGATCATGGCCAGTCCCTCAATCCAGAGGGTCTGCACGCCAACTCCCTTGAGGAAGATCCCGCGCGTCACTGTGATGAAGTACCGGGACTGAATGAGGTAGGTGAAGATCCGCAAGACGATGGGCATCGTATCTATGGAGAACATGAAACCGGACAACAAGAGGGCGGGTAGAAAACTGACTATCATCGCAACTTGGGTCGCCAGTACTTGCGTCTTGACCGCTGCCGAAATGAATATTCCCAGACCCAAAGCACCGATCAAGAACAATAAGGTCATGCCAAACAGCAGCAGGACGTTGCCATGAAATGGCACACCCAGTATCAGCACTCCGGCTAGAACTGCCAGCGTGACGTCCACCAAACCGATGCCTACGTAAGGCAGCAGCTTGCCGAGCACGACTTCGAGCCGATGCACCGGCGTGGCCGCCAGCTGTTCCATCGTACCGCGTTCCCATTCGCGCGCTATCGTGAGTGCCGTCAGCATTGTGGCAATGATCGCCATGATCACAGCGATGAGTCCCGGCACGACCATGTTGCGGCTTTCCAGTGTCTCGTTGTACCACACCCGCGACTCGGCTTCCACCGGAATGGTCAGGGCGGCTCCGCCTCCCAGTACAGTGACCGAGTAACGTGCTACGATGGCATCGGCGTAGTTCCTGGCGATGGTAGCAGTATTCGCGTCCGCACCGTCCAACAACAGTTGGACCGGAGCGGGCCTCCCCGCCATGAGGTCCTGACTGAAGCGCGGCGGGATCACCAACGCCAAACGCACGTCACCTCGCCCGAGCAATCTGTCGGTGTCGTCATACCGCTCGATGTGCCTCACAACCCTGAAGTAGCCCGAGCGCTCAAAAGCTTCAATCAGAGATCGACTGTGCTGCGTTTGGCTCTGATCCAGTACCGCCATCTTGATGTCTTTGACATCGAACGAGATCGCATAGCCAAAGAACAGGAGCAGTGCCATGGGCAACAGAAACGCAAGCGCCAGACTGCTAGGATCACGACTCAGCTGGATCGCTTCCTTGCGGCTCATTGCCCAAAGACGTGACAGACTCATCCGATGACCGCTCCTCCCTCGCGACGCACTAGCGAGACGAACACATCCTCCAGCGATGGCGTGATTCGTTCCAACGATTCGCAGGTTCTGCCGGCTGCTGCGAGAGTGGCGCGCACGGCATCGGGTGCAGTCGATTCATCTGTCACAGTGATGTGTACCGCACGGCCGAACATTGCCGCATCGATTACACCGGGAGTCTTCTGCAGTGCCTCCACCGCCTCGGGTGTGTTGTCCGTCTCCAGCCGCAAGATCGGCTCGTCCAGCGCCTGTTTGAGAGCAACGGGCCGGTCCATTGCGATCAGTTTGCCCCGGTTCATCAACGCCAATCGGTGACAGTACTCGGCTTCCTCCATGTAGTGGGTGCTCACGAATACCGTCGTACCGGCTGCGGCGAAGTCGTATATCAGATCCCAGAAGGCGCGCCGAGCGATCGGGTCTACCCCGGAGGTGGGTTCGTCGAGAAACAAGATTGGTGGCTCATGGATGACCGCGCACCCCAGGGCCAGACGCTGTTTGAACCCGAGGGATAGTTCGGCAGTCAATCGGCGACGTTCGTTACTGAGGTCTGCCATGCGCAGCACCCAATCACGTCTTTCCACAAACCGCGGTCCCGTGACCCCGTAGAGCCCGCCAAACAACTGGATGTTCTCATCAACTGTCAGATCGGAGTAAAGGGAGAACAACTGCGACATGTAGCCGATCCTGGTCTTGATCTGTGGTATCTCCCGGTTCACATCGAAGCCGGCAACCCGGGCAGAACCAGATGTGGGACGCAGCAATCCGGTCAGCATCTTGATGGTGGTGGTCTTGCCGGCTCCATTGGGACCCAGGAAACCAAATATTTCTCCCTGTGACACGTCGAAAGTCACGCGATCGACCGCGACGAAGTCACCGAACTTGCGTGTCAACTCGCTGACGTGGACCGCTTCACTCATGACTGGCCTCATCGGACCCGACCAACTCGATGAACACGTTCTCGAGTGTCGGCTCGGCCGGTGCCTCTGAAAGAATGGAGAGTCCTTGGGACTCTAGTAGTCGCCGTGCTGCCGGCCAGTCGCGGGCACGATCGGCCAGTGTTGCGTGGACGGTGTCTCCAAACAGTATGGCATCACGGACGCTGGGGTGTTTCCGGAGCAGGTCTCTGGCACGACGCGGATTGTCGGTCCGCACGGTGTAGATCTCACCCTCGAACAGCCGCTGCAGAGAGTCGGGCGTGTCCAACGCGACGACACGTCCCTGATGGAGCAACGCGACTCGGTCACATCGTTCCGCTTCATCGAGATAAGCGGTTGACACCAGCACGGTCATGCCGTCGGCGACCATATCGTGCAATATCAACCACAGGTCACGGCGAGAAATCGGGTCGACTCCGAACGTCGGTTCGTCGAGCAACATGACTTCGGGGTGGTGGATCAGGGCACAGCAGAGAGAGAGCTTCTGTTTCATGCCGCCCGACAGCTTCCCGGCTAAACGGTCCTCAAATGGTCCCAACGCCGAGAACTGATACAGACGTTCCAGGCGCGCCGGTCGTTCCGGTTTTGGCACCTGATACAGGTCCGCGTAGAACTCGATGTTCTCCCGTACGGTCAGGTCGGTGTAGAGACCGAACCGTTGCGACATGTATGCGATGTGCGGTTTGACAGCCTCGGGGTCTTGGAC
>JAUVRV010000362.1 GCA_030597435.1 Gemmatimonadales bacterium
CGGCGTCCTGGAGTACGGAAGCCCCTTTCTTGGCTACCATACCGATTGCGACCATGGTCCACCCGGAGATGAGCAGATGGATGCCGACCAATGTGCCTATGGCCCACACTCCTGAAAGCGGCCATCTGCGCCAGATCAGGAGGCCGAGTATGATGCTGGCTATCCCGCCGAACACCATCCAGCCCCAACCCTGTTCCGGCTTAATCTTGAAGCCCAACATCAGGCGCTGTAGGCCGTCAACAAACAGGTAGATCGCCAGCACCAGCGTGAGTGTCGCCAATACGATCCCGGGTCGCAACGTCACGTATCCACCCAGAACAACTGCAAGCAGCCCGCTGAGGAAACCGAGCACACCGGCTCCAAAAGAGCCAGCCTTGAATGCTTCGATCAGACGGGTAATGCCCACTGCGACCAGCATCAGGCCGATGAGCCATGAGATCGCAATCCCGACCATGAGCGGCGAACCGAGGGCGAGGATACCGATGATGATCTCGATAACTCCAAGAGCAATCAGCCAACCGGCATTCTTCTTCGCCTCCTTCAACCAAGCACTACCTGCAACCCCAATCATTTGGATCTCCCTTGAGAGAAATCAGGCTCTAGACGTGGCAAAGGTTGAACTGAGTGTTACACTTGTCAAGAGAATCACACGAAATCCACATGAGGCTTGGAAAGCATGAGATCCAGCGAGTCCGTCCGGAAGAAGCTGGGACAGTTCCCGCACGTACCACTCTCCTTATTACCGACCCCGTTGTACCGGATGGACGGTATGTCGGCGATGCACGATGGGTTCGACCTGTACGTGAAGCGCGACGATCAGACCGGCCTGGCGTTCGGCGGTAACAAGGCGCGCAAGCTCGATTACATGATGGCCGACGTCGTGAGCCAAGGGGCCGATTGCGTGGTGACATGGGGAGGACTGCAATCCAACTGGTGTCGTCAGGTAGCCGCGGCTGCTGCGAAGCTCGGGATGCGCACGTCCTTAGCACTTTTCGAGGGACCGACATCAATAGAGGGATATGACGGAAACCTGCTACTGGACTCATTGTTCGATGCCGATATCCGTGTATTTGAAGCGGGTGACATCGGGAACATGCTGGAGTTGGCCAGCGTCCGGCATGTGATAGAGCCCATTGCAAGCGAGCTGAGGTCGGAGGGGATGACTCCCTACATTGCTCCGATAGGCGGTTCCCTGGTAGAAGGGTCGATGCGGGGGCCTTGGGGGGCGCTGGGGTACGTTGGAGCTGCTATCGAGATCGCCGATCAGTCAAACGAGTTGAAAGTCCAATTCGACTCGGTCGTGCTGGCCACAGGATCGGCCGGCACCCAGGCAGGTCTCCTAGCAGGGGCGAGGCTCTTACTGCCCGACACCCGCGTTGTGGGGATCAGCGTGTACGGCAGCAGCGCTACCGTATCCGGGTACGTGCGAGCGATTGGCGATCGCGTGTTGGAGGAGATGGGCGCTGCGGACAAGCTGCAGGACCGGGACATCATCGTGATCGATGACTACATCGGGGAAGGATACGGGGTGTTCAACAGCCAGGTAGGTGATGCGATCCGCACGCTTGCACGTTCAGAGGGTCTGTTGTTGGATCCGGTGTACACCGGCAAGGCCATGGTGGGAATGGTCGACCTCATGCACAAGGGTTACTTCAGGGAGGGGGAGAACATCCTGTTCCTGCACACGGGTGGGACACCGGCGTTGTTCCCGTACCGCGAGCAAATCACAGACGGCCTTCTGCCACCTGTCGTGCGATGATCACCAGAGGATCCACGAAACCATAGCCAGCTGAGGCAGCTGCTGGTGACATGTAGTGTTTGACCAGCAGGTGGATCTCTGTGCAGCCGGACACGAACGATTTGGTGGAGTATTTCTCCAAGATCTCTTCCAGTACGGGTGCCTCCGTTGCAGGAGGGCTGTTCGATTTCAATCGGTAGATCATCCGGTGAATTGTATCCAGGTCGTGGTCGTCGGGCAGAATGAAGTGGTCTTTGGTGGCATCCCACCGTGTGTGATTCTCGAACAGTCCCATCTGCCGTGTACCCTTGGTACATGCGATCAGATGACGACCTCCATTCGCGGCGACATGATCGAAAATGACGTCGAGTAGCGACACGACGCGATTGCGCATCGGTGCTGGTGCCCAGTGGAGCACTGCATGAATCGTCATGCAGCAAATGACAATCTTGCCGGCACCTAGGTCTACCAGTTTTTGGAGGGAGTCGGTTAGCGGTGCTATGAGTACGTGTTCTTCGCCGTTCAGGATCGCGGTCGTTCTGTCGGGGAAAGCCGGATCGGACAACAAGACGACATTGGGACTGTTCTGCTCGTACTCTCCGAGGCTGCACTCGTAGATCGTGCGCATGAACTCGGCAGAGGCCAGAGGGCCCAGGCCACCGAGGACTCCAAGCACCGCTCTTGGCTGAGCGGAGACCTCTTCAGTTGACTTCATATCAACACTGCTTACCGGAATCGCCTTTCCCTGTGTCCGATGATTCGCTTTCTGGCTGGGTGGACATGGCATCGCCGTACTGTTTGATGCTGCGTCTTCGTGCGACCTCGCGCAGGTCAACGACCCTGTCGGTCTCGTCCACGATCTCTTCACCGATCAGAGACTCGAGGACATCCTCCAATGTAACGATGCCAATGATGTTGCCATACTCATCGATCACGCCGAAAAGGTGTTTGCGACGTTTGATGAACAGACTCAATAGCCTGTTGCCTGCCAGGGTTTCTGGCACGAAGCTGAGCGGTCGTGCCAACGACGCAAGGGTCTTATCGAACTGATCCCGCCCCAGGCTGGCGAGTATGTCTGTCCGCAAGACCAACCCTGTCCAATCGTCCGTGTCATCGGAGTTGTGGATGGGGATACGCGCATGGGGCAAGGCCCAGGCGTCCTTTGACATTTCCTTCACCGTGAGGTTGTCGGGCTGCTTGAAGACAACGGTGCGCGGCGTCATGATGTCGCGCGCTTTGATTTCATCCAACGTCAGTACGTTCTTCACCAACGCTGCTTCAGATTCGAGAATACTCCCCTCCTCGGCACTCAGGTCTGCAAGGAGGCGAACTTCCGACTCGGGTGCCACGGGTTCACGCCCGCCCGCGAGAACAGAGGAGAATCGCTGTGTGAGGCGGACGAAAGGCCACAGGATCTTCACCAGCCATGCGAGTGGATTGGCAATGAGGCGGGATACCGCGCGGTTACGGCTGACTCCGATCACCTTGGGCATGATCTCGGAGAAAACGAGCACAGCCATCGTGAAGAGAGCGGAGAACCAAAGGAGTGCTGATTCACCGAATAGCATTCTGGCCTGGGCACCGGCCACAGAGGCCCCCGCCGTGTTGGCCACCGTATTCACGATCAGGATCGCAGTGATCGGTGGACCCATGTTCCGCTTGAAGCGTGTGAGCACCCTACCTTGGGTTGAGCCAGACTCTGACAGCTGGCGCACGTAGCCTGGCGCCACGGCGTACAGGGCAGCTTCGGATAGCGAACACAAGGCCGAGACGATCAAGACCAGAGTTACCGACGTGACGAAGAGATCCATGCATTCCTCCCCTGTCCCGAGTTCTCGCTCGGAAGAAGACTCTCAGCCAATCACTGACTAAAGCTAGCACAGATAACTTTGGGCTACCCACCAACTGTCACCC
>JAUVRV010000284.1 GCA_030597435.1 Gemmatimonadales bacterium
GTGGGTTGGAAACCAGGGGGTTGAAAGATGACTCGCTTGCACAGTGAATCCTCGCATCCAGCTGCTCACTCGTTGAAGAAGCTACGGATATAGCCGCTCGATCCTCCAGCTACTCCCGTCACGCGTATAGCGCAGCCTATCATGCAGCCTATCGACCCTCCCTTGCCAGAATTCGATATGCCGCGGCTTGAGTCGAAAACCACCCCAGAAGGGTGGGAGCGGTACCTCACCGTCACCGAACTGGAGCTTGTGATTCCGCGCCTGCCGTTCCAGCTCGGCTCGGTCTTTGAGAGGAGAACTCTGCTTTGATGACCACGCACCGATCTGACTTCCACGTGACCGCGTGCTGAAGTACGCCGCCGACTCTGCAACAGACAGCTTCTCAATGTCACCTTCGATCCGGATCTGGCGCTGCAACGTGGGCCAATGCAAGACGAATGCGGCCTGCGGGTTTTCTAACAACTCTCGTGACTTGCGGCTGGCGTAGTTGGTGTAGAAGACGAATCCAGCATCATCGTAGCCCTTTAGGAGCATCATGCGCGCAGACGGGATGCCGTCCTTGGTGGCGGTAGCCAGGGTCATGGCTTCCGGAAGGGTCAGCCCGGCGCGCTTGGCATTCTCGAACCAGTCATGAAACAGAGCGAATGGATCTTCGCTGACAGTGAGTTCTGAGATCCCCCGAGCCATCCCCTCACCCAAGGTGATCAGTGCACGGAGTTTGGATATGATTGACATGCACTAAAGATACTCCCGTGAAGAAACCTTCACGATGGCGAGTAGCTTTTGCTAGCCGTTGCGAAACCGCGTCAGGGTGCTAAGCTCCGAGGGGTCTCTTTTTTGGGCCCGATTGAAGACTGGAATCAACATTCACGAGACAGGAGAACGAGATGCTGCCGAATGCCAGAATCCCCTACGGGACCTGGGGAAGCAGCTATTTCCCCGCCTGGCAAACGTCGGCGTTGGCAGAGGTGAACATCGGCCAATTTGCCGGCGAGTCAATGAATAGGATCCTAGGGCTGAGGAAGGTGCCCAAGAGCGAGTTGGAGTACTTGGTCATTGGTTCGACCATCCCGTGGCATTGGAAGTTTTGGAATGCGCCGCTCGTGGCCAGCTGCATGGGACATCGCATACCCGGCTACCATATGGAGCAAGCGTGTGCGACCGGACTGCAGGCAGTGCTGCTGGGTGGAACCGAAGTCGAGAACGGCGGATACGATGTGGTCGGCGTGTTGACGTTCGACCGAACCAGCGATTCGCCGGTCGGGGTATTCCCGGAACGTCGTGCTCACGAGAGAACCCAAGCCATCGCCGACGTCTGGGACAACTTCGGATTCGATCCTGCCACCGGCAACGCAATGATCACAGCTGCTGGAATCACGGCACGCAAGTACAAGAGCGATCGCAGGGAGGTGGACGACGTAGCCTATCACCGCCTGCAGCAGTACTTCGAAGCCAAGGACTCCGGCTTCCTCGATCGTGTGCTCGTGCCACTCGATGTGTTGAACGTACAAGGCCGCCCATTGGGACGGATCGACGGCGACTACGGAGTGCGTCAGCTGACACTGAGCGCGTTGCGCGCGATGCCGGAGTTGGATACCTGCGTTACGGGAGGTACACAAACCCATGCCTCCGACGGGATGGCGACTCTGCTGGTAACGAACAAGGACCGGGTCAAGGATCTTTCTCCCCGGCCTGAGATTGACATCCAATTCGTTGCCAAAACCGAAGTGCGGGCCCATCCGAGCCTGATGCCAGAGGCGCCAGTACTCGCGGTCAAGAAGCTGTTGGAGAAGAGTGGGCTGACGATGGCTGACATGGCCGTGGTCAAGAACCACAATCCGTTTGCAGTCAACGACGTCATCTTCTCGCAGATGATGGACTACGATTGGCGCAAGATGAACAACACAGGTTCACCATTGGTTTGGGGACATCCCCAGGGACCGACGCTCGCTAGAGTCTTGATAGAGGCACTGGAGGAGGCTGTGGATCTTGGGGGCGGCCACGTTCTCATCTTTGGATGTGCGGCGGGTGATATCGGTATCGCGGCCATCTTCAAGGTTTCGTAGGGGGATCGCGACAAATGACTACCGTATTGAGAGAATCAACTCTCCAGACCCTGGGTCTGGGGAACGTCATAGAGATCTTCCAGCGCGGGCAGTTGCCGGTCGAGACCAGCGGGCTGGTAGATCAGGTATTCGGCAACTCCGGGAATCGGAGTGCCATGGTAATATCCGGAGCTAACGGCATCGTGGGTGCGGGCAAGACGGCGCAGCTCGGCTCGAGACTGCAGCAGTACGACATCCCGATTGTTGCCTTGGATTTCCCGGCGGCCCCAGACGGCATAGGCAAGCAGTATCCCGGGCTCCTGCGGGCCTTTGGGACGGATGGAGCCAGCAAGATCATGGGCAACATCATCAGGATGCACTACGATGGAAAGACCTTGCCCCGCGAGCTGCGACACTTGCGTCCGTCCTTCTTGTTAGAGGCAATTCCAGAAATACTCGACATCAAGCGGGCTCACTATGCCGTGTTCAGGGAGTCGTTCCCCGGTATCGAGATCCGCTCGGTTACCTCTGGCTTCCCGAGTTCCGAACTGGGGGTGGGAATAGCGCACCCGGCGTTCCCTCACGAGATCAACAAGATGTGGGAGACGGTCGAACCGGAGCCATCGGCCATAACGCAGCTCCTGTGGTCCCTGGGTTTGATACCGGTACCAGTGAGTGACAACTGGTCTTTCATCCTGGATGTGTTGTTCTGCGGGATCACTCTCGCCGCACTCCGCTACCACCACGTCAGCAATATGCCGGTGTGGAAGATCGACAAGTACGTCCGCAAACTCGTTGGTCCGAACCCCTTCAGGGCACACGATGCCATAGGTGCCGCCGGTGCTAACTTCCTCACTTGGTCCTGTCTCCACCACCTGAGCCAGAAGTACGGCAAGGTGTTCGAACCGGCGGCAGAGTTGGTGCAACAAAAGGAAACCGGCCAGAACTGGTATCCGTTCAATCACTTCCGGCCACTGGTGAACTGGATATTGGAAGCCGATGAGATGGATGAATTTCGGACTTGGATGCTCGGTCCACTGTTCCAGATGACCAGCCTCATGCTGCACGAGAAGCGTGGCCACCTCTCCCACATGAACGCCATCGGCGAACTGTGTGCTCAGTTCCGTCCTGGTATCGTCGCGATGGCCCGCGACCTCGGCCCGGAGGAAGTGGTGAAGACGGTCGAGGCTTATCATCAACTACATCCGGAAGCTGCCAGTGACAGCTGGTACCCTGACGCTTACGCTGAGATGGATGCGCCGGAATGGCAGCAGCTCTATGTGAACGCCGAGCATGATGGCAACGTTGGTGTCGTGACAATCAACCGCGAGAGTTACAACAGTGGCGTAGACGTTGAGTTGAATCGTGCGCTCGACTGGCTCAAGAGGCAGGGAATCGAGCGCGTGATCGTAACCGGTGACTTCCACCTGTCGACTCAGATGATCGGTGCGGACACGAGCGAGTTCTACGCGGCGCTCGATGATGTAGAGATGGGATCCAAAGTATCGGGTGCTTGGTCGCGTACCGCTCGCCGACTGAACGACGACTTCGAAGTGTCGGTCGGGTTCGTGGACGGCAAGCGCTGCTTGGGTGGCATGCTCGAATTGATGATGCACTGTCACTATCTCGTGGCTGTCGAAGGTGCCGCCCTCGGGATGCCCGAGGTCACCCTGCCGGTCGTTCCCGGCATGGAGGGCTGTCACTGGATGTTCCGCAGGAGCACTTCGGATCACTGGCCCAAGGTACTCTACCTCTTGTTGAGTGGAATGTCGGTGAAAGCAGACAAGACGCTCGGCTGGCTCATCGACTACACGGGTTCAATCGAAGACTCGTTGCAGACGGTGTGGAAGATTGCCACTGGAGGTGATCACGGATTGCAGCAACGCCCGTTAGTAGAGGGTGTCCTGACCGGGGTGCCCAACGACGTGAGCGGGCTACCCGCTCCCGATGGTGAACTTGCCGAAGCAGCTCACAAGGCTATCGTGGATACCGTGCAGCAGTCCTGTGGTGCGACGTTAGCTGACGCTCTGGTAATTCAGATCAGGCACTCGGCGGAATTCATGATCTCCCAGGCATGCCAAAAGGGACAGATCGGGACGGAGTATACCAAGACGATGGCTGTATAGGAGGAGATTAGGAGGGGAAGGAGGGGAAGGAGGGGAAGAAGAGCAGGAAGGGCAGGGGACAAGAGCACGCAGATCAACAGCGGCTTTCCTCTGCCCTTTCTGCTTCCTCCGCTCCTACTACCCCCTCTGCCTCCCCTCTGCAAACGCCTTCCGGTTGAGTTCCAGCAGTCGTTCAGGTATGCGTTCCTCGAGTGTCTTTTCCCAGACCTCATGAGGAATGGCCAACCGTTCCGCCATCGCGCCGAGCATCACTGTGTTGGCGGCGCGGTGATTACCTAATTCAACTGCGATATCGGTCGCCTTGATGGTTCTTACGTCAAAGCCCCTGCTACTCAGGCAATCGCCCGCATCCTTGGGGTACGGTCGCTCGTCAGCAGTCCGGATCGGTTCCACTTCGTGTTCGTTAACCAAGATCGTGCCGCCGGGTTTGACGAAGTGAGCGTAGCGTAGCGCCTCCAGCTTTTCCATCGCCAGTAGGAACTCCACCTGGCCACGCGGCGCCA
>JAUVRV010000304.1 GCA_030597435.1 Gemmatimonadales bacterium
ACCCAGCGATAGAGGTCGACGCGCAACGTGCCCGCAGAATCGTATCCCGAGCGGTTCAGCGCCGAGTACTTGCACGGGTTGCACAACCAGCCCAACAACGGCAACCCGGGTATCTACTGGATGGACGCGGGATTCATTCAGGAGTTGCGGCGGGAAGCGTTGGGAATCGGCGCTCTGAGCGTATCTTGGCCAAGTCTGCTCCGACGAAGGTGATACCCTGGGGGCTCAGATGACTAGGCTCATGACACTGGTTTCGGCAGCGCTGTTGGTAGTCGTTGTAGCGGCATGCGAACCGTACACGGTCCACGGGCCGGGCGAGTACTCCGGTGGTACCACCGCTTCCCCCAGAATCATCACCACATACGAATCACTGTGGATTGGGCAATACGAGGGATCGGGCGAGGTGAGGCTGCTCACCACGGGTGATGATTTCACCGATGTGACTGCCTGCTTGGATCTATGGGTTGACGATATGTATCTCCACACAGACGCGTATGTACGGCTGTTATCCTCTCCGTTGGAGTTCAAGGAGATATCGGATGGCACGTACTCCGGTGGTCAACCAGCCGGATGTGCCGCGGGTGAGGGCGGTGTTCGGTTTGAAGCTGTTAATCGAATTTCCGAGATTACCTCGAAGGACTCCGTATTCACGCTCAACTGGGAAGACAGCTTCTTTGGAATCCGAAGGGCCGTTGTTCTGCTCATCGAGCGTGGTGCACAAGACGAGTTCCTAACCAAGATCGTAGTGTCGCGCGACGATCCACTCTGTGCGCCCGGTGCGTCATGTCAGTGGATCAAATCCGCCAGGCTCACCTTCAATGTCACCAAGGTGAAGTAGCAGCCGGGCCTCATCCTCGATAGCCTGTTGGGCGGCTGCTAGACTCTGCGCCCAGGTTTCGCCAGTACCTGCAATGCAATCCAGAACCAAGCCGTGTAGTCCTTGGGTCGGTCCCGCTTGTCATCCGACAGTTCGTCCGCGGTCATCCAACGCCAATCGCCGACCTCTGAAGGATCCGGATCGGGCCTGCCGTTGAACCGTCCTGAGAAGAGATGGTCGTATTCGTGCTCGATGAGACCGTTTTCGAACTCCGCTCGATAGATGAAGCTGCCGACAGGTTCCAGCTCACAGCCAAGCCCCATCTCTTCCTGCAGTCTTCGGGCAGCCGCGTCCGCGGGTGATTCGCTGGGGTGGGGATGAGTGCAACACGTGTTGGACCACAAGCCGCCGGAGTGGTACTTGGTGTCGGCGCGTCGCTGTAGCAGCAACCTGTCGCGGCCGTCGAATACGAACACCGAAACCGCCCGATGCAATCTCCCATCATGATGAGCCGCAAGCTTCGGGCAGGTACCGATCTCGCAGTCGTTGTCGTCTACGAGGACGACAAGAGGGCCTTCACTGTGCGCAGGCATGGACGGAATATAAAGTACTTTGCAATGTAGAGTTGTGCATCTGGCTTCGCTCTCCGCTTCCATGCTTCCCGCTGTTGACCGAAACTCTCAGTCCAGACCCGCCGTAGGGACACTCAACCTAACAAGGTTAGTATGCGATGGCTTCCAAGAAATCCTTCATCGGTGAGTTCGAGCACATGGTTCTGGCAGCTGTCATGAGACTCGGCGATGAGGCATACGGCAGCTCCATAAGCAAGGAGATCCAACAGGAAACCGGTCGCCGGGTACCGAGTGGTTCTGTCTCGATCACGCTGGATCGGCTGGAATCGAAGGGTTACCTGACGTCTCGCATGGGATCGCCCGACGCTCGCCGGGGAGGAAGACCCAAGAGGTTTGTGAAGGTGACCAAGGCTGGGCTACTCGCAGTGAAGGATGCCCGAGCTGCGATGCTCAATCTCTGGAACGGGCTCGAGCGGAAGCTGGAGGAAGCATGAGGTCGCGGCCGCCACGCCTAGCTCAATTCCTGGCCTCCATCTCAAGCCCAGCGGGACCGTCCCGCGAGGGCCTGCTGGGCGATCTCTGCGAAGGTTACAGCGAGCGGTGCGAGAGCAAAGGATGGTTGCGAGCCTACCTGTGGTACTGGTACCAGGCGCTGTTCGCCGCATTGCGCTACGCAACCGAACGCACCGGGAACCGGTTTGTAGGCCGCCGCGACAGCCGGGCAAATCGTGGCCGCCGGGATCGTACCCGCCAGGTAGCGCCTCATCTAGTCGAAACGCTGCTCCAAGACGTTCGCTACACGTTGCGCCTCCTGAGGAAAGCGCCCGCATTCACCCTGGTCGCAGCACTCACGATTGCGCTCGGCATAGCGGCCACCACGACGATCTTCAGTGTGGTGAATGCGGTACTCCTGCGGCCACCCCCCGGTGTGCGACACGCCGGCGAAATCGTGCGGTTGCATCGCATTGACGAAGACGGCGGGTCGTACAACGACTTTTCCTACCCGGCCTACCGCGACTACCGCGATGGCCCCAACGGAATGGTCGAGCTGGCCGGCACGGCGCTCACTTTCGTCATTATCGGCGCCGAGACCGATACAGAGTCGGCTATCGGTTTTCTTGTCACGCACAATTTCTTCGATGTGCTCGGTGTGCGACCTGCGTTGGGCCGGTTCTTCCTGCCCGAAGAGGATGAGACTCCTGGTGCGCAGCCGGTTGTGATTCTGAGTCACGGCACGTGGAGCCGGCTGTTTGGCGCCGACTCTTCGGTTATCGGTCGGACCGTCGCTCTCAACCGTAACTCCTGCACCGTGATAGGCGTGACGGAGCGAGGATTCCGGGGACCGGTGAGCGTGCTGCCTATCGGCATCTGGCTACCCATGAGTGCCACCCGGGTGCTCAATCCCCAGTTCGATCTCAGCTCGCGGACCAGCACATGGGTTGAACCGATTGGCAGACGAGCGGCCGGTGTGAGCTTGGCACAGGTGTCGGAAGCGGTGAATCTGATCAGCGACAATCTCAGAGTGGCTCACTCCGAGGACGAATTGGAGTACGGTGTAGATGTCCAACCGTACGGACCTATCGGGCGCCGTGCTTTCTTGGCTGCCGCAGCTTTTGCCGGGTTCCTGTTCGTTGTGTCGGGGACCGTGCTGCTAATTGCATGCATCAACGTAGGTAGCATGTTGTTGTCACGCGCATCACAGCGTGGGAGAGAGGTGGCTCTGCGGATGGCAATAGGCGCGGGCCGGGCTCGAGTCGTGCGTCAACTCCTCACCGAGAGCGTGGTGCTGTTTACGTTCGGTGCGATCGGTGGCATCCTCATCACGGTGTACGCCACCAGGCTGCTGAGCGCGTTTCAACTTCCAATCGACGTCCCCATTACGCTCGACTTCTCCCCGGACGCACGGGTACTGGTGTTCACCCTGTTAGTGGCACTCGCCAGCGGCATTGTGTTCGGGCTGGCTCCGGCACTTCAGACCACTAAGCCGGATCTCAATACGACACTCAAGATCGGTAGCACCGGTGGGGGATCTCGCTTGCGCGGTGTGTTCGTTGTGGCGCAGGTCACGGGGTCTGCACTCCGGTTAGTCCTCGCTGGTCTGTTCGCTCGCAGTCTCACGCTGGCCCACACCGTGGATTTGGGATTCGAACCGCGCAACGTTCAGATGATGGGTACTGAGCTGGACTTTCACGGTGGTTACACCGCCGAAGAAGCTGCCGTGTTCTACGGCAACGTGCTGGAGCGTGTGTCCGAGCTGCCCCAGGTGGAATCGGCAGGGCTGATTGACTGGCCACCGGTCACGCTAGGGGGCCAGTCGACTCGATACGCAGTTGCGGGAAGCGGGCCAGTCGACGAAGAGGATTGGGACGAGACGGACTACGCGGTGGTGACTCCGGGCTATTTCGGAACACTGAGAATACCAATAGTGCAGGGAAGAAACTTCAATGGTGGCGATGACGCCGGTACCGTCATGGTGGCGATAGTCAACCAGACTCTTGCTCGCCGTATGTGGCCCGGTGAGAGCCCACTGGGGAAACGGATTCAGCTCGGGTCATCGGACGAGCCGCAGCTCGAAGTGGTCGGCGTGGCGCGCGACGCCAAGTACCGTTCTCTCAGCGAAGAACAGCTGACTATGGTCTATGTCCCGTACGCACAACGACCCACGGCAAATATGGTCCTATTCGCTCGCTATCGCGACGAGCAGGCGGCAGTTACGACCAGTATCCGTGACATCGTGAGTGACCTGGAACCAGGGCTACCCGTCGATGCGAATGCGCCGTACGAAGACATCATGGGAATCGCTCTGCTGCCCAACCGAGCTGCAGCAATCATGACAACGATCTCCGGGGCGTTGGGTCTGCTGCTAGCGTCATTGGGACTTTATGGCGTACTGGCATACACCGTCAGCCGTCGCACACGGGAGTTCGGTGTTCGCATGGCGTTAGGCGCTCGGGTCGGCGACATACGTGCCCAAGTGGTGCGCGATGGAGTCAAGCTGGTCGCTATTGGGTTGGCCATCGGTCTCGCGTTGGCGCTGCCGGTGTCGTTCGAGGTCCGATATCTCCTGTACGGTAT
>JAUVRV010000108.1 GCA_030597435.1 Gemmatimonadales bacterium
CCTGTGCGACTCGATTTTAGCCACCCCATCTTCCACTCGTTCTTCGAGATCGATTCGCTGGAGCTGCAGCACCCGTACCGCTACGTATACGCGGAGTTCTGGGGCATATACGAGGACAATGACCCGAACAAGCGACTACTGGCCATCATCAACTACAATGCGGATATCGGAGACTACTGGGAATTTTCGGATAGCGGCTGGTACCCGATCCCGCTCTCGAACGAAGCCTACAAACTCGGTGTCAACTACATCGTATACGCAATGACGCACTGATTGGAGAGACATGACGACACAACCAGTTGCTCTGGAAGCAACAGACGACATTGATCTGGCAGATCGACTCAAAGCTGGACGGGCCAGGATCTTGGACGAGATTCACAAACTCATCGTGGGCCAGGATGATGTGATAGAGCAGGTCTTGCTTTCACTCTTTGTCGGTGGCAACAGCCTCATTGTCGGTGTGCCCGGACTGGCCAAAACCTTGCTGATCCATACGATTGCTCAGGTGCTGGATCTCAAGTTCTCTCGTATCCAGTTCACGCCTGACTTGATGCCCTCGGACATCACTGGGACTGATCTGGTGCAGGAGGATCCGGATACCGGTCAGCGCCGCATGAAGTTCTTGCCGGGACCCGTGTTTGCCAACATCATCTTGGCCGACGAGATCAACCGAACGCCACCCAAGACGCAGTCGGCGTTGCTCGAGGCCATGCAGGAGCATCGGGTCACGGTCCAAGGCCGCACCTACGAATTGGAAGAGCCGTTCTTCGTGTTTGCCACACAGAATCCGATCGAGCTGGAGGGTACGTATCCGTTACCGGAAGCTCAGCTCGACCGCTTCATGTTCAACATCATCATGGACCATCTGCCGCACGACGAGGAGATGGAAGTGGTGCGCAGTACCACGGCGATTCAGACACACACGTTCGAACATGCTGTGACCGGCGCAGACATCGTTGCCTTCCAGCAGTTGGTGCGGAAAGTCCCCATTTCCGATCCGGTGCTGAAGTACGCTGTCGACCTGGCGCGAACGAGTCGTCCCAGTGAGAATGGCGCGCCCGAGTTCATCAATAAGTGGGTGTCGTACGGAGCGAGCGTACGTGCTGCACAGTACCTGATCCTCGGAGCCAAAGCCAGCGCACTGATGAATGGGCAATACCACGTGCACTTCGACGATATCAGGGCACTGGCACATCCGGTGCTACGCCACAGAATACTCACGAACTTCCATGCCGAATCGGAACAGATAACCACCGATCATCTGATAGATCAGCTACTCGAGGCCGTACCGATTCCGAAGTCGGGAATGTGAAGACCTCACAGTTTCTCGATCCCAAGGTCCTGGCACGAATCGACAACCTCGACTTGCTGGCCAGAACGGTGGTGGACGGTTTCATCAACGGCCTGCATCACTCGCCGTACTTCGGGCTGTCGGTCGATTTCGCGGAGCACAGGCCCTACACGCCGGGCGACGACATACGCCGTATCGATTGGCGCGTGTTCGGGCGTACTGATCGCTTCTACGTAAAGGAGTACGAGGCAGATACGAACGCGAACTTCAGCATCCTGTTCGATATCTCTCGTTCGATGGACTACACGAGCCATGTAGTGAGCAAACTCGACTACGGCCGCTACCTGGCCGCCTGTCTTGCTTACTTCTCGCGGCAACAGCGCGATCGCGTCGGCATCGTAACCTTTGACACTGACATCGTGGACTACGTGCCCGCGTCGGCCAAGCATCTGGATATTGTGCTGCATACCATTGATAGGATCAGCGCAAAACAGCCGGGGGCACTAGAAGCACCGCTACTCAAGGTCGCTGAGATGATGCGCCGACGGAGCATCCTGGTGCTCATCTCGGACCTGTATGAAGATCCCGATACGGTTGTGAGAGCGCTCAGCAAGTTGAGGCACAAAGGAAACGATATCATTGTGTTCCATGTTCTCGATCCCGCCGAGATCGATTTTCCGTTCGATGAGGCAGCCCACTTCGAGGATCTGGAAAGCGGTGAACGGATTCCAGTGGTACCGGAAACGCTTGGGGACCAGTATCGCGCTCTCATGAACGAGCACATGGCGACGCTTTCCGATCGGCTGATAGCCAACGGCATAGACTACTGCAGATTCGTGACCTCGAAGCCGCTCGACTACGCGCTGTTCGAGTATCTCTCACACCGTGAGCGCATGAGCAGGGTCCGCTGATGGGTTTCTCGCTCCTTGCCCCATTGTTCTTGGCCGGCCTCGTGGCGCTGGCGATACCGGTCATCATCCACCTCACTCAGAAGACCAAGAAGGAGGCGATTCCGTTTCCATCGCTGCTGTTCTTGAGTCGCGTCCCGTACAAGACCAACCGCAGGCAACAGATCAGACACTGGTGGCTTTTTCTGTTGCGCAGTGCAGCCATTGTGATACTCGTAGTGGCGTTCGCACGACCATGGCTCGAGAGCGATGCGATCGGTGGACTCGGGTTGGAGTCGGCACGCGAAGTGGTGGTGATGGTCGACCAGTCCTACAGCATGGCATACGGTGATCGCTGGGAGCGCGCCCGGGTAGCAGCGCGTGGTGTAGTAGAAGGCTTGGGGCCGGAGGACCACGGCACACTGGTGCTCTTTTCGGATCGTACCCAAGTAGTGCAGGATCACGCGGGTGATGGTGTCGCACTGCGAGCCGCCATAGATGCGGCGAGTGTGAGCGCAGGGGTAACTCGTTACGCGTTGCCACTGCAAGTGGCGGAACAGATTCTGTTCGAGAGCCAGCTGCCGATCCGGGAAGCCGTGCTGATCACCGATTTCCAGAGGGTTGGTTGGGAGGGAGAAGACGACATACAACTACCGCAGGGAGCGGTCCTGAGGCGGATCGACGTCACGGAGGGCGAGCCCACCAACGTGGCGGTAACTGACATAACTCTGGACCGCAGCTACCGCAGTGGCCGTGAGCGTGTGGCGGTGTTGGCTCGGGTCGTGAATCAGGGACAGGACAGCGTAGGTAATGCGCAGATCACCTTGTCGATCGACGGGGAGCAGACCGCGAGTCAGGCGATATCCGTCGGACCCAACGATTCGGAGGTGATACGGTTTCCCGCCTTTGCCATGCCACAGCGTGAGGTGCGGGGATCTGTGCAAATCGCGGATGATGCCTTGCCCGTGGACAACTCGTTCAGGTTCGTGTTGTCGCCGGGACAGAGCATCTCGGTCCTGGTCCTCGAGCACGCCAATGCTGGGCGCGACGAAAGCCTGTATCTCACCCGCGCGCTCGGTATCGGGAGTGAACCGCCACACACGGTGAACGTCAGGCGGGTAACTGCGTTCCAACCGTCTGATCTGGACGGCCGCTCGGTGGTGATCCTGAATGATGCGCCGTTCCCGCGGGGCACTGGTGGTAGGCGATTGCGCGAGTTCGTCAACGACGGCGGTGGATTGCTGGTGGTGTTGGCAGCGCGGTCACGAACCGGCTCATGGCCCGAAGATGCCATTGATCTGTTGCCCGGTGCGATTGGTGTGCCGGTTGATCGCCTGGCTGACAGAGGCGGTACGCTTAGTGTCACGGACTACGATCACCCGGTCTTCGATGTCTTCTGCGCTCCCAGGAGCGGTGACTTTTCAGAGGCGCGTTACTTCCGGTATCGCAGGGTCCAGGATGACGGACGCGCGGCGGTGCTGGCCCGATTCGACGATGGAAACATCGCGTTGGCCGAGTTGCAGGTGGGCAACGGCAAGGTGCTCGTGTGGACCTCGGATCTGTCCAATTCATGGAACGACCTACCGGTTCAGCCGGTGTTTCTGCCGACGATCCATCAGGTTATGCGCCATCTAGCTCGGTATGCGCCACAACAGCCCTGGTTCACAGCGGGACAGGTTCTGGATCTCTCGCAATACCTGGCGACCGGAGTCAGCGACATAGATGTGGCGGAGTTGGCTGCCCAAGTGGAGTTGATCGTGGAGTCGCCCAAAGGTGACCGCGAGATCAGGCAGGTCGGGAACGCACCGGAGTACCTCCCCTTGGATCAACAGGGCTTTTATAAGGTTCGCCGGCCCGAGGATGCGGACCCGCTGGGAACCATTGCCGTCAATTTGGACATTACTGAATCAGACCTGACGCGACTCGATCCGGAACAACTGGTCAGCGCGGTAACCTATCAGGGCACCGCGAGTTCTACCGTGAATCTGGCTGCTACACTGACGCCCTCGGATAAGGAACGCAGGCAGGGTCTGTGGTGGTATCTCTTAGTGGCTGTACTGCTGATAATGGTGGCCGAGTCGGTCATCTCGAATAGGGTGTCCAGTAAGGGGTCGTAGTTACCGGAACAGGAGCAAGTCGATGCGAATGTTGTTTGCAGCGTCCAGCCACGATGATCTGATCGGAATCATCCGATCGGTGAGAAACCGATGGCGTCTCCGCATCGTGCTACGCGGATTGAGCGTCCTGCTTGGTGCTGGGATCATATCCTTCGTGATCTCGGCGTACGGCATGGATTACTTCCGGTTCACGCGAACATCCGTCATCGTGTTCCAACTGGTGACGTATCTGACGCTCATTGCGCTCCTCGTACGGTATCTCGTCATTCCGTTGTCGCAGAAGATCTCCGACGAACGTGTCGCGCTCTACCTGGAAGAGCATGAGCCGTCGCTCCACGGCTACGTGCTGGGTGGTGTGCAGTTCAGTTCCGATCCGGCGGATCTCGAACGCACCGGCAACTCACCCGAGTTGGTGCGGCGACTGATCCGACAGGCGATAGAACGCTGTGTCACGGTGGATGAAGGTAAGCGCGTGGAACGGAAAGCACTCGTCACTTCGTCCGGCTTCCTGGCCGGAGCCACCGTAACCGGAATGGCGTTCCTGCTCCTGAGTCCGGGCTTCCTCAAGAACAGCGCTCCTTTCCTGCTGACACCGTGGAACGATGCGGCTACGACCAATCCCTATTCCATCGAGGTCACACCCGGTGATGTGACGGTTGCCAGGGGTGCTGATCTCAGGGTCACTGCAACGCTGCAGAACTTCAATGCTGACGAGGTCGACCTGGCGGTCAAACGACAGGACGCGACACAGTGGGATCGTTGGCCGATGACAGTGGATGAGGAGACGGGCGAGTATGTTCTGTTGCTCTTCGAGCTAGACGAGCGGAGCGAGTACTTCGTTGAATCGAGCGGCGTGAGATCGCGGCTGTTCACGATCGAAGTCGCCGATCTTCCCTACGTCGACCAGATCGACCTGGAGTACCACTTCCCAGCCTATACGGGTCTGGCGCCCCAACGACAGGAAAACACCGGAGACATCGCGGCCCTGCGCGGTCCCCGAGTAGCACTACAGGTGCGGTCGACGATGCAGGTAGCGGCCGGAGTGATCGTACTGGACGATCGGGACACGGTTGCTCTGGAGATAGATGAGGAGGGGTTGCTGACGGGTACCATCATGGTACGGGAGGAAGGCCTGTACCGCATCCTGTTGCAGGGTTTTCAGGGTGACCTCGTAATCGCGTCTCCCGACTACATCATCGACGTGTTGTCGGACCAACCGCCGGTCGTGTCCTTTTCCAAGCCGGGTCGTGACATCACGATCACGTCGGTAGAAGAGGTATTTACCGAAGTCAAGGCGGAAGACGACTTTGGCCTCGCGCGGCTCGAGATGATCGTGTCGGTCAACGGAGGTGCCGAAGATACGCTCACTCTCTTCGGTGGCAGCAGGGCACGGAAACAACTGACTGCGAGTCACACGCTGTTCGTGGAAGAACTCGGACTCGAGCCCGGCGATCTGATCTCTTATTACGCTCGGGTTTCCGAAGCCGATCGCGGTCCTGACACGCAAGCGGCCACGACAGACATCTACTTCATGGAGGTGAGACCGTTCAACCGGGAGTATCGCCAGGCCGAGCAGCAAGGTGGCATGGCCGGTGGCGGTGGCGCCGGGATGGATGGAGATCTCTCGAAGAGGCAGCGTGACATCATTGCAGGCACCTTCAGGATGGTGCGAGACAGAGGCGATTACACCGACGAGGAGTTCAAGGAGAACCTCGCCACTCTCGCCTTGGCACAAGGCAGACTGCGCGAGGAAGTTGAGATCCTGGTGCAGCGCATGAGCAGTCGCGGCATCGTACAAATGGATTCGACCTTCCGATCGATTGCCGAAGAACTGCCCCAGGCGATTGATGCAATGGGTATCGCCGAAGGCGAATTGGGCGAGCGCGACCCGAAGGAAGCCCTGCCGCCGGAACAGGTCGCCCTGCAGCATCTGCAGCGTGCCGAGGCGGCCTATAGAGAGGTCCAGGTGAGCCAGCAGCAGGGCGGTGGTGGTGGCGGTGGTGGACAGGAGTCGGACATGGAGGACCTGGCGGACCTGTTCGATCTGGAACTGGACCGCATGAGGAACCAGTACGAGCAAGTTCAGAGAGGACAACAGGAGGAGATCGACGAGGAGTTGGACGAACTCACGCAGAAGCTGAGGGAACTCGCTCGCCGGCAACAGCAAGAGAATGAGCGCATGCGGGCGCAGCAGCAGAACACGCAGAATCAGGCCGGAGGAGGTGGTGGTCAAGCCCAACGCCGCCTCGCAGAGCAGGCTGAGGAACTCGCTCGACAGTTGGAGAGACTGTCGCGTGAACAGGGTCGTCCGGAATTAGAGGAGACGGCACGCAACCTTCAGCAGGCTGCCGAAGCAATGCGGCGCGCGGCCGCCAACTCTCGTAACAATGGCGTGGCCCAAGGTGTGGAGGCGCTCGACGAACTGCGTGAAGCCCGCCGGCTGTTGGACAGCAACAGGTCGGCACGCCTGGAAAGAGACGTACAGGATGCTCTCCGTCGGGCTGAACGACTCGCTGGAGAGCAACGGGAGATGGAATCGGATGTGGCGGGACTGAGTTCCGATGCTCAAACCCGCGCTGCACAGATCGATCGACTCCAGGAGCGTAAGCGTGCCATGGCCGAAGAGGTGGCGGGCATAGAATCGCAACTGGATCGGTTGGGTCGTGAGTCGCAGGCGGAGCAGAAGGACGCCGCCCGGAAACTGAAGGAAGCAGCCAAGACGATTCGTGACAATAAGCTGAGAGAAAAGATCCTCTATTCCCAGGGCGTCATCGAACAGGGATCTGCCGAGTATGCCCGGAACCTCGAAGACCAGATCGGCAGCAACATAGACGAGCTGAGTGAGAGTATCCGTGCCGGCCTCGAGGCCATCGGTGAATCACAGGAACAGCGTTTGGCCCGGTCGTTGGATCGCACGAGAGACGCAGTGAATGCGCTCGAGTCGTTGAATGAGCGTATACGGGAGAGGGTGGAGCAGGGGCAGGAGGGGCAACAAGGCCAGCAAGAGGGACAGGGGCAACAGGGTCAGCAACAAGGTCAGCAAGGGGGACAGGGAGGGGACCAAGCCACCGCAACACCACCCAACATGGGTGGAGGTGGTGGAGGACAAGGCCGGCTCCAGCCCGGTGACATCCGTCAGTTCGAGCGCGAGCTGCGCCAGCGCCAGAACGAGCTGTCTGAGCTACGGCGGGAACTGCAACAGGAAGGTGTGGCTGTGGGAGATCTCGATCGTGTCGTCGCCGGTCTGCGCGAATTCACGCGTCAGCGCGAGTTCGGAGAGCCGCGAGGTCTCGACCAGCTCGAGTCTGAGATCATTCAAGGGCTCAAAGACTTCGAGTTCAACCTGAGGAAGACACTCCTGGGCGACGAGGGTGACCGTCTGTTCCTGGCAGGCTCGGACGATGTACCGGAAGGCTACCGCGAACTGGTGGAGCAGTATTACAGGGAGCTGTCGCGGAGGGGAGGCGGGGGGAACCGGTAGGAGGCTACTCCTCCTGCTCCAAAGTCTGCCAAACTTTCGCCGGGTGATCGGCCGCCTTTGCCACTCGGGCCCAGTGTTTCTTGACCTTGCCATCGGGGCCGATCCA
>JAUVRV010000407.1 GCA_030597435.1 Gemmatimonadales bacterium
GAACAGGTGGAGAAGGTCCACATCCGGTCGTTGGCGCGAGCTGCCGACATCCTAGCAGATCCGTCGACGTACGACCCGCGCTCCAAGGAGACAGCGGACCACAGTCTGCCCTACGTGCTCGCAGCCGCCATTGCCGACCGGCAGGTTACGCCGGCCCAGTTCGAGCCTGACAAGATCATGGATCCGAAGATCCGCAAGCAGCTCAACAAGGTCGAGGTCGTAGCCGACCCGGAGATCGAGGCAGTGTTCCCCGAACTGCAGCGGGTGAGCGTAACGATCAAGACGACCGACGGTCGTGAACTCTCCAAGCAACTCGACTACCCCAAGGGCGATCCACGGAATCCGCTATGCGATGAAGAGGTGGAGGCCAAGTTCGATGCGCTCGCGTCTCCCGTTCTAACTGACGCGGCCCGCGCGCGTTTGAAAGAAGCGGTATGGGGATTGGAAGAGGTGGGCTCGATCTCAGAACTGATGGACCTCTGTCGTTCCGACAGGTAACCGGACTGCGAGACGGAGTATGGGGCAGACAAGTATCGAGAAGATCGCGCAACGGCACATGACGGAGGGGCCTGACAGGCCCTTACGCGCGGGTGACGTGGTGTCGCTGAGACCGCGCCATGTCATGACCCACGACAACACAGCCGCGGTCATGGCAAAGTTCAAGGGCATCGGCGCCACGAAGATCCACGATCCCTCACAACCTGGTTTCCCGTTGGATCACGACATCCAGAACAAGAGTGAGACCAATCTCGACAAGTACCGCAAGATCGAGGAGTTCGCTCGCGAACAAGGTGTGGATTTCTACCCCGCCGGTACCGGTATCGGACACCAAATCATGGTGTCGCACGGTTACGTAGTGCCGGGCTCCCTGGTAGTTGGGTCCGATTCCCACTCCAACATGTACGGAGCACTGGGAGCCCTTGGCACACCGGTGGTACGCACAGATGCTGCCGCGATTTGGGTTACCGGTGAGTTCTGGTGGCAGATCCCAAGAACGATACACGTTGTATTGAATGGAGAGCTGCGGGAGGGCGTCACCGGGAAGGACGTGATCGTCACGCTGTGCGGCCTGTACAATCAGGGTGAAGTGTTGAACGCAGCCGTAGAGTTTGCCGGACCCGGCGTTGCCGGTCTCAGCATGGACGCCCGCATGTCGATCGCCAACACGACCACCGAGTGGGGTGCACTAGTTGGCTGGTGCCCGGTGGACAGCGTTACAATCGCGTATCTGAAGCAACGTCAGCAAGTGATTCGCGCGTTGGGCAAGGATAGAATGAGCGATAGTGACCTAGAGGAGTGGAGTCGCGACCCCATCCAGGCTGACGCCGACGCGGTGTATGCCGGAGAGATCACGTTGGATCTGGGTGAAGTGAGTCCGCACGTTTCCGGCCCCGACTCGGTACAGGTCATGAGATCGGTTGCGGACATGGAACGCGACAAGATCGCCATCCAAAAAGCGTACATCGTGTCGTGTGTGAACAGCCGACTGGAAGATCTCGAAGCTGCTGCCAGCGTGATCAAGGGCCAGAACGTCGCTGACGGAGTCGAACTGTACGTGGCTGCCGCGAGCCGAGAGATTCAGGACCAGGCAGAAAGCTCCGGTGCGTGGGATGCGCTGCTCGACGCCGGCGCGAAGCCGCTGCCGCCCGGCTGTGGTCCCTGTATCGGACTGGGCACCGGACTGCTCGAACCTGGCGAAGTAGGGATCTCGGCAACGAACAGGAATTTCAAGGGCAGAATGGGGTCGCGAGACGCGCAAGCATACTTGGCGAGTCCCGAAGTCGTTGCGGCTTCTGCCGTGGCTGGATACATCCGTGGCTCGACGCGGTCGGATGGCAGTATCCCTAAGAAGAACTTCAAAGCGTTGGCGCCACCCGCAACCGCAAGTGAGACGGTAGCGATCAAAGCTGGATTCCCCGAGAAAACCAACGGCCGACTCGTACTGGTACCACAGGACAACCTCAACACCGACGGTATCTACGGCAAGGACTACACGTATCAAGATGGTATGACGCGCTGTGACATGGCGCGTGGGGTAATGGAAAACTACGATCCCGAATTCGCTGGAAACACAAAGGCGGGTGACATACTCATCGGTGGCCGCAACTTCGGCACGGGCTCGAGCCGAGAACAGGCGGCAACCGCGTTACAGGCGAAGGGCATCCAGATGATCATCGCAGGGAGCTTCTCGCAAACATATCTGCGCAACGCGTACAACAATGGCTTTATCTGTATCGAATGCCCGGCTCTGGTGACTGCAGTGAAGGAGCGACTGCGCAAGCAAGTAGATTCCGGGGCACTGACTGTGATACCGGGTGACGAGATCGAAATCGATTTCACGAGCAGCAAAGTGACGTATCGAGGAGAGGAGTTCGGATTCCCGGCCCTGGGATCGGTACCGCAATCGCTCGTCGTGGCCGGGGGGATAGAGAATCTGGTTAGACAGAAGTTGGCGGGGAGCTAGGAGGGGGACGGAAGAGACGTGCAGCGTTCAGCGTTCAGCGTGCAGCGATTCGGTGAGCACGTTGAACGATGCACGTTGAACGATGCACGTTGCAGCGAATTGAGGAGCGACCTGAGAACAAACTGAGACTGACAATCAAGACTGAGGACGAACTAGAAGATGACAATAACAATCGTCTCAATGCCAGGTGACGGCATCGGCAAGAGCGTGCTTCCCGAAGCTATTCGAGTGCTGGACACGGTTGGATTCGATGCCGAGTACGTACACGCCGATATCGGCTGGGATTTCTGGGTAAACGAGGGCAACCCGTTGCCTGACAGAACCATTGACCTGCTGAAGAAGCACAAGCTCGGTCTGTTCGGGGCGATTACGTCCAAGCCAAAGAACGAAGCGGCGGCTGAACTCAAGCCGGAGCTGCGGGACAAGGGCTTGGTTTACTTCAGCCCGATCGTGTGCATGCGTCGACTGTTCAACCTCGATGTTTGCCTTCGGCCCTGCCGATCCTTCAAGGGCAACCCACTGGACTTCGTGCGTCAGACCGC
>JAUVRV010000229.1 GCA_030597435.1 Gemmatimonadales bacterium
CCGGGACTATCAGCAGAAACATCACCTGTGGTATGGCCCGCCAGTTGGTCAACACCTGTCCCATCTTTGCCTCGTGGGCACTCTTGGCAGAGGCGTTGTAGGCCTGCGTGCCTTGCCACGACATGACGACATAGATCACGCCCACGGTCCCTATCAAGAAGTACCAGAAATTGAAATCCTCCACCTGGCTGGTCTTGAAGGGATTGATCAGGGACTGGTTCACGGGCGCCTGCGAAAGGACGTCGAACACCTGCGTCCAATCCACTATTGTCAGCAGATAGACGACAATCACAAGGAAGACGACGTTGACAAATGTGCCCTGAATGAAATCAGCAACGATTACCGCGACTTGGCCCCCAGCAAACACGAAGAACAAGGAGATCGACAACAACACTATCATCGTCACCGCAAACGCCGACACTTGAATCCCCAGTAGATCTATGCTATGAGGAAGCCCAACGAAGTTGATGAAGAACCGAGCGCCTACAGCCGGGAAGATCCCAAAGTTGATGATTCCTGAGACGAACACGACGATGCCGGTGAAGATGCGAAAGTTCCTACTGTAGCGTCGCTCGAGGAACTCGGGCAAGGTCAGACAGCGAGTTTGACGAAACCGGTAGTGCACGAAGCCGGAGACCGTAATGATCAGCACCACGAACGCGGTCGTAAGACCCCACCACGTGAGCGGGAATCCCGCGACGTAGTTCTGTTCCAGAAATCCCACGATCGAGATGGCGCCGAGTGCCGCCACACCCTGTGACACCGCCAACAGGTAACGACCTGCCGTGCGCCCAGCTACGAGGAAGTCGACGACGCTGCGCACGTAGCGGCGGCTGCTCATGACGCCGAAGGCCATGGCAGCCACGACGCCGATTACGATGGCCCAATCGAGTGCAGTGAAGTTCATAGATCTGACCACCAGACATGCGGCGTACTCTGGTCGAGGCACAATGGTGCAACCTTTGTCGATGTCATCACCAGACCCGTCCATCCTGTCTGATCCTGAGAGTTCTGCCGTTCACCTCTAATGTCGCTTCAAAGAGGTTCCGGGTCGCCTCGAGAGCGATCGGCCAAGGACTATCGCCCAGGCCCAACTCACTCAGTTTGTCAGTGAAGGATTGGTGCGTATCGAACCAGGCGCGTTGTCGGTAGTAGACACGCCTCAGCTCCCACTTGGCTCTATCATCGATGGAGACCGTTACCGAATCGCTTCCCAGCCCCGAGAGCAACGCCGAAAACTGTACTATCCCCCACATTTCCGGGTAATGCATGTTGATCAGACCTTGGGGAGACCAAACCCAATTGTCCTCCGGCCTGGTCCGTCCGGGAGGGCTGTCCAGGTCCCTGACGTACTCCCCATTCTCCACTTGCGTGCGCCACTGCACCCGTGAGAAGTTTACCCTCCACTGATCTCCCACCTCTGGTGGCGTGGGCTTGTTCGCGGCTTCCTCGAGCACAGCCCAGGGCATAGCGATCTCGACAGACCAACCACGATCGCGATCGTCAGGTCGGTTTATCGTGCCATCTATGGATACCGCGGTCCTCAAACCCTGGATGTCCCAGGCGTTGATTGCGGGACCGCCGTCCCGATACGGCCGGACTAGGAAGAGATCCCACTCTGTACCGAAGGCGTTGATCTCCAACTCATAGTACTCGTGCGTGTCACCGTCGGGGTCGATGAAGACCTCAAAATCATTGTCATGATAGATCACCGCGTCCCGTTCGGTCAGCTTGGCCCAGACATGTGGTTCCTCCATCTCTGCCGCGACATAGAAGTAGACGTCGTCCCACAGCATCTTGGCTTGCGTGTTGAACCTCGGCGGAGGCCCCTGAGAACCTTCTATGTCCACAAACGGCTTTGTCCACTCCGCGCTGCTCCAAGCGGATTCATCCAGCTTGCCGTCTATGACCAGCGGTGTCTCCGTCCGGTAGGCTACATATGTCTCTGGATCCCACTCAGTCGGCGCCGCGAATTCTGCGTCGGTGGATGGGGTTCCGGTCGACCCGTTGCACGCAAGACCTAGTACCGTGACGAGCCAAAGCAGGCAGGATGGCCAAGTTCTGCGATCGGGATTCAATTGCCTAGACCGCAGTCTCCGCAAACTCGGCACCGTAGTCGACTCCCAGTTCGCGCAAACGTTCATAATGGTGTTGCAACCGATGGTGAAAATCTGAGAAGTCCTTGTTGTCAACTTCGGACCAGAGGCACTCGGCCATGGCCGTCAGACGAGGGAACACCTTTTGGTCCACGGTATCCTGCGGAGCGCGCTCCGTCCACATATTGCAGTCACCACCCAAGATATGTTCACACTCGCGCCCTTTGAGTTCCTTCGGAATGGGATCGAAAGAGTAAACCTGTCTCAAGTCGATTCTCGAGAGATCGAAGTCGAAGTACGAATGACTCGTCGGTGAGAGAAGCGCGTCGTGTCCCAACTTGGCTGCCTCGACGGCACCATTGGTACCGCGCCACGACTGGACTGTTGCGCACGGTGCGAGTCCGCCTTCTAGAATCTCGTCCCAGCCGATGAGCTTCCGCCCTTTGCGCTCGAGGAAGGCAGCGATCCGCTTGATGAAGTAGCTCTGGAGCGCGGACTCGTCTCTCAGTCCTTCTGCGGCAATCCGCGTCTGGCATCGAGGACAGGACTGCCACCGGTCCTTGGGACACTCGTCGCCACCGACATGGATGTACTGGCCCGGAAACAGTTCCATCACCTCACTCAGCACCTGCTCCAAGAACACGAAAGTCGCATCGTTGCCGGCACAGAAGACGTCTTCGAAGACTCCCCAGTCCAGCGCCACCTCAAATGGTCCACCGCTGCACGAAAGCTCGGGGTAGGATGCGAGAGCGGCAAGAGCATGTCCCGGCATCTCGATCTCTGGCACGACAGTAACATGGCGCCTACTGGCGTACTCAACTACCTCACGGATCTCCGATTTCGTGTAATACCCACCGTAGCGTATCCCGTCGGCCTGAGCGCGCCAGGCTCCCACTCGCGTCAACTCCGGGTATTCGGCGATCTCGATACGCCATCCCTGATCTTCCGTGAGATGCCAATGGAAGCGGTTCATCTTGTAGTAGGCCAGTAGATCAATGTACCGCTTGATGAACTCTGTAGACATGAAATGTCGGCAACAGTCCAACAGCATTCCGCGCCAGGCGAATCTCGGAGCATCATGGATGCGAACAGCGGGGATTACCCATTGCTGGGAATCCGCCACTCGCTCACGCTTCTCGATTTCCGGCGGGAGTAACTGCCGCAGGGTTTGCGTAGCGTAGAAGGCACCGGCAGAAGTTGATGCGCTCACGCGGATACCTTCGGGATCAACATCTAACTCATATCCCTCGGGCCCCAGTGCTGCGTTTGCGTCCTTGCTGCTGAAAAGAATGCCCCCAGGCGGCCCTCGCTCTTCAGACGTCACTGCGGGAGAGAGCCCGAAACCACACACAGTGGATAGCTTACGTGCCAACCATGCCGCAACACACTCCAGGTCGGGGCTGGCTTGATCCACCAGGATTCTCATGCCTGCGGAAAGAGCAAAGAATCCCTCTTGGATGCGGACACGTGAAGGTGTTGGAATGACGTGTATCGCGCCGTCTATCATCTCACCGTCATCTGGTATCATTTCAACCGAGATCAATTCGGTTCGCTCCGGGGCTTACGCGTTCCACTCCCGAATGCGTGCACCGACTTGCCACGACTCCGATTTGAGTTTACCGTCCTAGGCCTTTTGTTCAAGGGCTGCCCGTCAATCAACCTAGTTCTGCAAACTTCCTGAACATACAGGGGAACAACAAATGGATCAGATCAATCTCGAAGCGATTCTGGAGCAACTGGTCGGCCTGGTCAGTGCCTGGGGTCTCAAGATCCTCGGAGCAATCGCCGTCCTCATCATTGGACGCCTTGTGGCCAAGTGGGCACGTCGCCTAGTCAAGACCGTGATGGAGCGGGGCAACGCAGATCCGACATTGGTACCGTTCATGTCCGGCACTGCATACTATCTCATCCTTGCCTTCGTGGCCGTGGCGGTGTTGGGAATGGTGGGGATACAGACCGCGTCAATGGTGGCATTGCTCGGTGCCGCCGGCCTTGCGGTGGGTTTCGCCCTACAGGGTACTCTCTCGAACATTGCATCAGGTGTAATGCTCTTGGTGTTCCGACCGTTTGGCGTAGGCGACTTCATAAATGCGGGTGGAACTGCAGGTTCTGTTAAGGCGATCGGTCTGTTCTCGACGACTCTCAATACGCCGGACAACGTGCGGATTGTGGTGCCGAACTCCTCGATCTATGGCAATACGATCAAGAACTACGCAGCCAACGCCACGCGTCGTAACGACATCGTCGTGGGCGTGTCATACAATGACGACCTCGGGCTTGCGGTAAGCACCATTGAGCGGGTCCTGTCAGAGGATAACCGGGTGCTGCAGGATCCCGCACCGTTGGTAGCCGTAAGTGAGCTAGCAGATTCTTCCGTGAACATCGTTGTCCGACCTTGGTGCAACAAAGAGGATTACTGGGGACTGCGGTGTGACCTGATGCGGACATTGAAGGAACAGCTCGAAGCTGCCGGCTGCTCGATCCCCTACCCGCAGCAGGATGTACATATGCATCAGGTGGCATCCTAGAACGTGGACGTGCGCGCGTGTAGACGCACAGACATTTGGCTGGATGGGCATCGAGATAGGCAGATGCCCAGGGGACTCGATGGGGTAGTATCACCGACGGGGTGAGGCACTCGGATCTCACCCCGCAAGAAGAACGACACACTCTCCTGACGAAACATGGAACTAGCGCTACTCGCTGTGGCTGCAGTTGGCATCACCTTCCAGTTCTCGGCGGCACAGAATACGGCCGAGTTGGTCCGTCACACGGTGGATTCCGATGGTCACCCAATGGCGGTGTGGGAGAAGAGCCCCAACAATCCGCGTGGTGTGATCGTGTTGGTTCACGGCCGTACTTGGAGTGGGATGCCCGACTTCGACCTCCAAGTCCCGGGTGAAGACCTGTCTCTGATGGACGGATTGGCAGAGCGCGGTTACGCCACGTACGCGGTAGATCTGCGCGGGTACGGTGGCACACCGCGGGATGAGACCGGATGGTTGTCACCCAGTCGCGCGGCAGCCGATGTGGCCAACGTGCTGCAGTGGGTATGGGAAACGACGGACCGGAGGGAGCGGCCTGTGCTATTTGGCTGGTCTTTGGGCTCAATGGTCTCGCAGCTGACCGTGCAGCAGAAGCCGGAGCTGGTCTCGGCGGTAGTGCTGTTCGGGTATCCGTTCACTTCGGGTACGGTAATCCCGATCGGTGACGACAGTGGAGACCCACCACGTACAGCGACAACGGCCGAGGCTGCCGCCGGCGATTTCATCACCGAGGGATCGATCAGTCAGGCGGCCATCGACATCTATGTGCGAGCTGCGCTGGAGGCCGATCCAGTCCGGGTCGATTGGAACCGTGGCCACGAATGGAATGCCCTCGACCCCG
>JAUVRV010000228.1 GCA_030597435.1 Gemmatimonadales bacterium
AGCCGGCGAGTTCCTACGTCGACTAACCACGACTTCACTGATTCTTAATGCGACAACCGCTTTCGTACATCACTGACATCTGATGACTACGAGTGACACAAACATGACTCCGACACAGCGCAAGAACACGTGTCCCAACTGCCGTCAACCGGCCACGGGTAATTTCTGCCTGCACTGCGGCACCTCTCTCCAGAGGGCCGCGTGTCCCAATTGCAACTCGCAGCTGCAGAGTGGCTCCCGGTTCTGCAACCACTGTGGACACGAACTCGGGCGTACCGCTCGGGTCAGCTCGCTGACACCCTGGATCGTAGTGGCCGCAGCAGTAGTGGTATTGGCATTAGTGGGCATGATGACCATTGGCCCCTGGGGCCCCCAGCCCCCGAGCAACATCCAGTCACCGCAGCCGATAACGACTCCGGAATTCGCAAGTACTCCGGAGGGTGAAGCGGATCGCTCCTTCGATCAGGCGATGCGTGCCCACGAGAACGGTGATGTGGAGCGCGCCCGGTTCTCAGGACAGTTGGCTCTGAATGCGTACCTTGCCCTACCCAATCGCACCGCCGACCAGAGATTCCACATAGGACTGCTTTACCAGATCAGCAACGACTACGATGCGATCCTGGCTCAGGCAGACTCGATTGAAGGCACGATCCCGAATCACCTGTTCTCCAGGCTCCTGCGCGGCCGCGTTTACCAGCAGACGAACGACGGCGAGGCATTGCTGGCCACCTACCGTGACTTTCTGTCGTTGTACGAGGCCGAAATAGCGACCGCTCGGCAGGAATACCAGGCTCACCGCTCGTTGATCGAGACCTTCCGAGACGACGCAATCGGGGCGGTCGGGGGCTGAGGTCGACGTATGACCCGGCGCAGCACCACTTGCTCAAACTGCGGCAACGAGGCCAGCGGTAACTTCTGCCGCTCATGTGGAGCGGCCCTGAAGGGGGCCCCGTGTCCGGAGTGTAACGCGCAACTCAAGGCAGGCGCTCTCTACTGTCATAGCTGCTCGCACGACCTTCGGGCCAGGCGCGGTGCGAAACTATACTGGCTGCTGATCACCGCGTCGGCCGTGACGGGTGTTGTTCTCATCGTGGCGGCCCTGAGGATGGGCTCCGAACCTCTCTCCACCCATCCGACTGTTCCTATTCTGCCGCCACGTACGGCCGCCACAGCACAACCGTATCGTCCACTACAAGAGGCGGATCAGTTCTTCGACCGTGCTATGAGAGCTTACGAGAGGGGCGACTCGACGCAGGCCACATTCACCGGCCGGATAGCACTGGAAGCGTATGCAACCTTGGATAGCCTGGATGCCGACGCACGTTTCCATGTGGGCTTGCTGCATCAGATAGCCGGCGACTACGACGCCATGCTTGCTCAGGCGGATACGATCGGACTAGACACTCCCACTCACCTGTTCGCATGGCTGCTGCGGGATCGAGTCTATCTAGCAAGGGGAAACGACGAACTGGTTGCAGACAACTACGTGCGGTTTCTGGAACACTACGACAGCGAAATCGCACTCGGCAGACCAGAGTACGAATTGCACTCTACTCTGTTGGACACATTCAGGCGCAGAGCTGGAGCACGGTGATCCTGAACAGCATTGGCGAGCAGTGATTCGAGAACGGCACCCCAAAAAGGGAGCCTCACTAAGAGGCGACGGGCGAGGTCTTTCCCCCACCCGTCGCCTATAGAAGCCGAGTCGCTACCTACCCGGCAGTCTCATGACACATCACGCAGTACTTGATGTCCCAACCCTCATGGCTCGCGGGTGCGTCGGGTATCGGCTCCATCGCACCGGGTGCGTGGCACATCAGGCAATTGTCACGGCCCTCGAGCGCGTGGGGGATCACCTGGGGTTCAGCCGTCTGCATCGGTGAATCCGCACCGTGACACATGAGACAGGTCTCCAGCTCCTTGGCATCGTGACTGGCTGGGGCATCCGGGACAGCCTCCATGGCGCCGGCCTTGTGGCACATCATGCACTGCTCCCGCCCCTCCGCGTCATGACCCATCACTGTCGGCTTCGACCCTTGGTAAAAAGCTGACACGGCCACAGCACCCGCTATCAATCCGACGAAACCTAGGATACGACGACTCTTCATAAGAAACTCCAGCGTTCGGTTAGGATGTCATTGGTCCGAAAATAGGGCGCCGCGCATGACAACGCGACCCTCTCTTCACATAATCCCAGTCTCAGCCCTGATACCTCAGTGTCCTCGATACGCGAGGAGCCATCAACTCCGAGGAACCCCCGTCTGCTGACGGCTCCTGCCTTGTTACACCTCAATGCCAAGATCGAGCCAGTTTAGCCGATATGACACACCGCACACATGGACGGGTTCTTCGATCTCAACTTCTCGGCATCGAAGCCCGGTCCGTGTGGGTTGAACCCACCAGGTCCGGCAGCCATGTGACACTGTAGGCAATCCGTTTGACTGTGGCAGGCGACGCACGATTCCAGAGTCTGGCGTGCGGCCTGTCCGTGCCCTGTAGTAAAGTTGGCCTTGGCGTCGTGGTACCGCGTATCGCCCATTTCGCCGGTGGATGTCAAGCCGGCCTGGTTGTGGCACGAGGCACAAAACTGGGTCGTGTTATGACAGTCGCCACAAGTAACCTGCCGATTGTAGGCTGCTGTCGGGTGCCCGGTCAGGAAATTGGCCGGGTGATATGCCGGTGAACTCGTGGCCGGGTTCGGGCGGTGGCACTCGAGACAATCGGCCCTGACGTGACATCCGATGCAAGTCTCAGGACTCGCTGCCGCCTGCTGTTGATGCTGTGCTACCCAATTATCACCGTGCCAAACCGTCGTGGTCTTGAGCGCTGGAGTGTTGCTATGGCAGTCCCGGCACTGCGACACAACGGCCAGTTGCACGAAGTTGTCGGTGGACCCTGCCTGCGCATGACAATCAACACACTCGTTTCCGGCTTGGCTGATGTGTGTGCCATGGTCAAAACGCCGATTCATCGTCGGACGTGCAGGCGGCGGAGTCCAGTCTACTTCCGGCTGGATCGAGCCATTGTGGCACGCTCCACAGAACGTCGGCGAGGGGAACATGTCACCAGTCGCAACGCCGGAATGACACGCGGCGCAACTGGGTATGAGTCCGACATGTGTGGCGTGGGGAAACTCAGCGACGGACGCAGACCGTGACTCGACACCAGTCAACGCGGGAGAGGGCGTGGGCGGCACCCAGGCCAGCCCGACGGCTGCTGCTACGGCCGGCATCGATAATGTCATGATCATCTTCATCGGGACCCCCTCACTTCCGGAATGCTCAGAATGGCCGGGTGGAGAGTACCGGCAATACGTGAGCCGAAGTTCACCATGGCGCCCAGGTTGAGCCTGATATTGTTCCAACTGAACGCTGCCGCGTCAGGCCGGTTGCGCTTCTCATCGTAGTAGCGGAGCCCGGCGTTGAGACGCAACCCGCTGATCGTCTCGTAATCGAACCGCAGCCCGTACGACCACAGTTCCGCGTCGTCGAAGCGGAACTCGAGCGGCCTTATCAGTTGCTGTACGTCTCCAGTCACCTGCAACGGTTGCATCAGCCGCCACGACGCCAGCGCATTGAAGCCGGTCGAGCGTGATCCCGGTCCCTTGTCGATGTAGTAATCGGCCCGGAACATCCAGCCTTCGAGTCGCTTGTAAGCCGCTCCCAACGTGGCTCTGTACCCGTCATTCGTCACTACGGCGTTGGGCGACTCGGCCTCCGTGTCCTCATACTTGTAGGCTTCACCTCGGGCCCACAACTGGATACCCCAGAGCGGCGCATAGGCCACCGACGCATACCCCAAGTTGTATGCAACCGGGCTGAATGCCACCCAAATAGTTGACAACGAGAAGTAGGGCCGATAGCGCCGGCCACCAAGGGTTGCCGACAGACCTCCGTTAGGCACACTCAGGGTTGCGGCGAGATCGGCTGTCCCCCACACACCTTCCCCAATGTTGTAGTCAGCACCACCGGTCAGAGTGAATCCACGCGTGGGTCTGACTGTAGCATCGAGAGCCGCGAACTCTGAGGCAATGTTCTTGGAAGTGCCATCGAGCTGTCGCTGATAGATGAGACGGGCGTCAACACCGGTCTGTGACCAGCCGACCGCGCCACCCCAAATAGTCTGCCGGTCCACGGGCTGCAGATCGTTCAGCGGATTCAGTGCCGGACTGGTGATGGGTAGAGACACACCTCGCGCCAAACCCCAACCACCGTATCCCTCGACGAAGAGCCTGTTGTCGAACAGTCGTACATCGGCCTTGGCCCCATCGAATCCCCAGAACCCCAGTCGCGTAGCCACATGTGTGCGGCCCAGCTCGGCAGTGAGCCAGCGATACGTGTATTCAGCGTAGCCCTCAACCAATTGCAGGGCCGGCTGAGTTCCTGGCCAACGGTCGGGATTGGAGAGGTCCCCTCCCAAACGCGCCTGCGCCACGAACCTGAGGCCAGTAACGCCGAATCCCCACAACACGCCATCAACACTGGCGACAAGCGGATTGCCACGCCGAACGGCGCCCGGAACGTAATAGGTACAATACACCGCACCTGGGGGACAGTACGCGGCGTATCCGTCCGGCGTCTCCAACCCCCCGTTGTCGCCCGGTGCGGCTTCGCTTGCGAGAGAGGAGTCGAGCTGGACACCACGGTACGCAACCGACTGATACCGCGTGTCGATACGCACCCGATACCCTTGGCCGTGAGCAGGAACAGTCCAGACGGCCACTGCACCCGCAGCCAAGAGGGTCAACAACTTGGATGGCTTCATGAGCCCCCCTGAAGATTTAGAATTCTGCCGGAGTACCAGTCAAGCCTGGACAGGATGCCGGTGGGTCTTCGATCTGGACTTGGCAACCCTTTCGGCGGTGACTCTGCTGCAAAGATAGGTATAAACACGGAGTCGACAAGTTGTCGCATGAAGAGGTCTTCACAAAAAGGGGTAAGTGTAGATGTTGGTCGTTTAGAAGGAGCCAAACACCATCGAGTACACAATCAGCGCTATCAACGTGAGACCGACGAACAGGGCGGCAAAACCAAAGATCTTGAACGCGGTCTCCAGCTTGCGTGGATAGGGATCCACCAAGAACTGCTCCAGCTCCCCACTCGACTTCATTTCCTCGTATTCGCGCGGCTTGTCAGCCTCCAGCTCGTCAACCGGCACACGACCGGTGAATATCACCGGGTCCATCGGGAATTTATCCGGCCTGAAGTGGGTGTTGAAGAAGTGGATCGTAAATATGAAGCCAACCGCCAACAACGCCTCGTCACTGTGAATGATCGTGGCCACATTCACCGACCAGCCCGGGAATACGAGCGTGAAGAACTCCGGGAACCACAGTAGCAGACCGGTCAAACCGATCACCACCATGCCCCAGAAGACAGCGAAGTAGTCGAACTTCTCCCAGTACGTGTAGCGACCGTATCGGGGTCGGGGGCCACGACCCACGAACCACCTGATGGACCCGAGAAACTCCTTGAGATCGGTCTTG
>JAUVRV010000201.1 GCA_030597435.1 Gemmatimonadales bacterium
CGAGGATGAACGCGAACGAAACCATGGCACCGGCGCCCCGGGGCCAAAGCGCCAGCGTCGCGAGGTCGGCTCGTGGCAGGGTCACCGCAGCCGCGATGAATGTGGAGATCGCGAGCGCCACGAGGATGATCTTCACCGTGGCATCCAGCGCCTTGTAGCGGCCCATCCAGAGCAGCAGCGCACAGAGCGCGATGAGCACTCCGGCGGTGAGAGCCAGCGACCAGTCGAGTCCGAACACGAACCGGACCAGGAAGGCCGTGAACATGACGACCGCGGACTGGATGATCACCGACATCGCGAGAGTGATCGCGAAGTACAGCCACAGCGCCCACTTGCCGATCTTGAGATAACCCTCGACCAGGCTCGTCCCGGTCGCAGCGGCGTAACGCGGCCCGTACTCGAAAAAGGGATACTTGATGATCAGCGCCAAGAGGATGACACCGGCGAGGCCGAATCCGGCTACGGCACCAGCTCTGGTTGATTGAACTAGATGGGAAACACCGATTGCCGCCGCGGCCCACAAGAGACCGGGACCGAAGCTAGTCCAGAACTTGGAACGGGAGTTTGGTGGCATAGGAGGGTTCAATGTTTCGCAGGAAGCGACGGATCGCAAGGAGGGCAGCGCATGTTGAATGTTGAATTCTGAATATTGAATGTTTAATTACACTTTACTTCGACATTCGACATTCATTATTCTACATTCTTCGCTGGGGGTGATCTCTGCTACGGTGTATCAGTTTCCTGGTTCTGTGTTGCATTGCCAGCATCTGCGTGCCAGGCCTTGTGGCGGCTCAACGTCTCCAGGACCCCGGACCCACCATCGACACGATCATCATCGTCACTGGCGAGGTCTTTGGCGACGATTACTCCGCCGGCTTCTATCGCTTCCTTGACAAGATCCACATAACGACCAAACCGCGCGTGATCGAGCGAGACCTGCTGCTACGAACGGGAGACCCATTTGAACCTCGGCTTGCAGAGGACAGCGAGCGCTATCTCCGAGCACTGGGGATCTTCAGCCTCGTCGAGATCGACACCGTGACAGTTGACGGCAAGTTCGCCCTGCGTGTGGTGACCCAAGACGGGTGGAGCACCAAACCCCGGATCGGTTTCCAGTTCACTGGTGGTGTGTTCACGGGCCGGATCGGCCTGAGTGAGACCAACCTGCTCGGCACCGGTAACATGGCGAGCGTAGTATACCGCAAAGAGACCGATCGGCATGGTTTGGAACTCACCACCAACCTCGAGCGATTGTTCGGCTCTCAGGTCGACGTCTTTGGGGCTTACTTCGGGTACTCAGACGGTAAGTGGGGGTTTTGGGAAATCGGCGATCCGTTTCGCTCCGGTGTGGACACCAGGGCCATCATCGATTCCGGAGGCGTGACGGATCGTAGGGAGCTGCAGTTCCGTACGGTTACAACGCTGGATACCGCCGTTTACCGCCATAACCAGTTCTTCAACCGCATACATGCCAGCTTTGCGACGACTGCAACAACCTCCCGCTACATCCGCCTCGGTGGGATGGCCCAGTTCCAATCGGTCAAGTACGTGGAGGCAGCCGACAGTGCGCTGTCTGTGCCGGATACGCTGTCAGGCGCCTTCGGAGTGTCCGCGGCCTACCAGGCATCCAACTTCGCCGTGATCTCTCCCCAAGCGAATGGTTTCGGGCAGGTCGAGGATCTCGACCTGAGCTTCACCCTGAATGTGCAGCTATGGGCGGCGCCGAGTGCGCTCGGCTACGCTCGCTCCGGATTGGGGCCGCAGCTCTATGTTGCCAAGGGCATCGGGACCCCGAGGGGCTTCGCCAAGGCCGTGCTCGATGCCAACGGATTGTTCACCGAAGCAGGACTCGACTCGGGACGAGTGAATCTAGAGTTGACCGCAGGGCTCCGGAGTGCCGATAAGCACTGGGATCTGCTCTACGTAAAGGCAGGCATGCAGGAGAACCCACCACCGGGACAGGAGTTCGACCTGGGGGTGGGTTCCCCCGACACACTGGTCGCAAGCCGTCGACCGATGAAGTTCGTGGGGCCCAGGTTGTTCCCGCCGCACTCATACACCGGAACACGGACACTGTGGGGCACATACGAACATCGTTGGTTCACGGAGACGGTGCTCTTCAATCTCCTGTCTATCGGGTATGCCGGTTTCTTTGACTTCGGTGGTGCCTGGTACCCGGGACAGGAATCGCGCTGGGGTGGAAATGTCGGTGCGGGGCTTCGCCTTGGCACGAATTTCACCGCCGCTGTTGGGATGTTGCGCCTCGACATCGGGTACATGTTCGGCGAAGGTGTCGATGAGACTGGTGAAAGCGATCGAGGATTGGTTTTTGGGATGGGGACGGCCTTCGTTTACTGACCAATTGCAGATTGACGATTGTCGATTGTCGATTCTAGATTTGCGATTGAAAATCTCTACCAGCTACTGGTGCTCCGCAAATCGGAAATCGTACATCGCAAATCGTCAATCACAAATCAAAAGTAGTACCGCAAATTCAGCCGCATCGTCCCCAAACGTGCATCCTCTCGGAGACCCGTAGTAGGCAAGTCTCCGTAGTTTATGTCGATGCTGACGCTGAAATCATCACTGCCAGTGTATGCTATGCGAAACAGCGCCTCCGCTATATCGTTGTCGATATCCGACGTAGCCGGCAGCGACTCGCCCCTGAATCCAACGGAGAATCCCAAGGGAATGGAAGTACTGCCCCTGAGATTGATGCTCGCGGATCCGCCGGCCCGGTAGTACCAATTGCTTGCCGCACGGCTGTCGATAGATTCGCCATATCCCAGATCGCCGAACACGGTGAATCCAAAGAGACTGCTCAAGCCATACGCAAAGCGAAGTCCACCGCCACCACGCAACGAGGGCGTGGTGCGTATCAACGATGTCGGCTGATCGTTTATGATGTCCTCCACGAAGTCGAGCACATTGATGGCTGTCAGGTCGCCGTTGTTGATGTTGAGCGAGCCGGAAAGCATCGCGCGGTCGCTCCGCAACAACTTGATCAGCCATCCTAGCTCGAACTCGGTGGCAGCCGTGACACCCGAGGCCAGCAGGGACTGAACGCCCGTACCCAACCGTCCGGCCAGCCTGAACGCACCCCGAGCGGCAATCCAATCCTTGACGGCGTGTTGGTACTCGAACTCGAGCAGAGCAAACAGCAGATCGCCCGTGAACCCGACGATGGTGTCACCCTCTATGATGGCCAGTGGTACGTCGAAGTCCGACACATTGCCGATCCCGACCGAATTGCGGACAAAGGTCTTGATGAACGGATCGTCCACCAAATCGTTGACGACGAAGGTATGACTGCCGAGCTGCGGAATCTTCACCTCGGTGGTCGGGCGCTGCTGCGCTGCAGCCAGTTCAGTCACTAGCAGCAGTGCCACTACGGGAGCCCAGATGGGTAAGGCGCTCTTGCACAGGATTCTTGCATGGGAAGTCGTCACCGTTCACCCCCTCCCAACGGATAGAGGAATCCGGCGAAGAGCTGCATCCCCGCCCAGCGAAACCTCGGTGGCAGCGAGTACACCTCAGGATCCTGATCGGGGTGAGCCGCGTTCAAGAGGCTCTGCGAGTAGCGAACCTCGATGGTTACCCTAGGTCTTCCGACCGGCAGCATGATTCCAAGGGCGAAGTTGGCCGAGAGATCGGTGGGCTTGAATACGTAGCTCACGTCGGCGGGAACACCCGGACCGGACAGAGTCGCATTCAGCAGGAACCCCAGATCCAGGCCACCCGACACGTACGTCTTGTTGTTGCCCGAGACGATCTTCACCAGGACCGGAACCGTCAGGTAGTTGGCGTTGAGAACGAGACTGTCGTTGAGTTCCTCCTGGCCGGACTCGGCGAACGCGATCCTGGTGCCCTTTTGGATCCATGTGGGTTGCAGGGTCAGCCAGACATCCTCGGCGATCCTATACTCACCTACAGCACCCACAGCAAACCCGGTTTCCGATAGGTACTTGGTGTTGCTGGGAGCGTCACCGCTCAGGTCCGTGAGGTCGACGCCGCCAAACGCGCCGAGGTTGACCTGGGAGTGGGCGGTAGGCACGATGAAGGCGGCGAGCAACAGAGCCGCCAGCAGGGAGCGTCGAGTTTTCAGAGCTACTGTTTCCATGACGCACTTAAGATCTACGGAAGCAGGGACGGAGCAAGTGACTGGTGATGTACGATTTCAGATTTGCGTTTGAGAGCCAGGTAGCATGGACCTCACACATCTCAGACGACCGCTTTACCTTATCCCCATGGAAATCTGGAAGGACTTCACGTTCGAGGCGGCGCACAGGCTGCCCAACCTGCCCGAAGATCACAAGTGTGCCCGGTTGCATGGTCACTCGTATCAGGTGCGGATCTACGTCGAGGGCGATCTCGACCCACACCTGGAGTGGGTGGTCGACTTCGCCGACATCAAACAGGCACTCGACCCAATTCTAGAGCAGCTGGATCACTACTACCTGAATGACATTGACGGTCTCGAGAATCCTACGAGCGAAATCCTCGTCCGCTGGATCTGGCAGCGATTGAAGCCGCGGTTACCGAGCCTCAGCAAGATCCAGGTAGCGGAGAGCTGCACCCGTGGCGTGGTGTATCAAGGCGAGGAGCCATAGAGACTCCGGCCCACAATCATCCACCGAACTCACTCAAGCTCCTGGCCAAGCGGGGAAACTGATCGAGGATTTGTTTGTCGGAAGTGACCAGGGTCGTGTTCAGGTCTTCAGCCAAAGCGACACACTCGCAGTCATAGGCTGAGCAGGTCGAGCTAGCGACCTTCTCCATCACCAACGCCGTGGGGATCAGGTATTCGTGACCTGCAAGTTGCGATTCGGCGCCCTCCAGACACCGAGTCACAGTCGCCAGATCGAGATCTCTGCGCCGCAGGCAACCGGTCAGGATGTTCCGGAACTCGGAACGCCATAGGACGGTGGACACCCAATGCGGATCGGCGGCCAAGGCTCTCTCCGCATGTTGCGTCATTTCGCCGGGGATCCACAAGTACGCAATCGCATTGACGTCTACGACGATCACCGTCGTCCCGCGTTCTTCAGTTTCTTCAGGTCTCGCTCGGTCAGGTAGACGCTCATGCTCTCACGAACGGCTCGCGCATGATTGCCAACTGCACCGGCGTCGATGCGGGAGCCGTGCAGCGTTTCCTCGAGGGTGGCGATGATCTCCTTGTTCAGACTCCGCCCGCGAGCTTTGGCCCTCGCCTTAAGCGCCTCGTGCACCGTTACTGGGACATCTTTGAGCGTTATCGTAGCCATATTGGAACCATAATGCATGCGTTATGGATGTCAATGAAGCGGGCCCGGATGTGGTGCAACGGTAACCCCATGAGGACGCCGGGCAGTAACCAGTTTGTTGCGATTGGTGGCCTTGTTTTCCGCAGGTAGGTGCCGGCTGCAGTTCATGACTTACTTTACGTTCTAGAAGATTAGGAGGGGAACAAGGGGAAGGAGGGGAAGGAGATGGTTCACAAGGGAGTCTCGTGAGACTTAGGATTCTTCTATACAGCTTGACGCTTGGTGTCGTGGCGATGGCTGCCTGTGATGGCGGCAACGGTACCACTGGCATTCAAGATAACCGGCAGCTCGGGCGCCTTCGGTTCGTGCATGCGGTAAGCGACATAGCCACCCTCGACTACTTTGCCGACGGAAAAGTCGTTTTTAGCGACCTGCCCGTCGGTAGTACGTCCTCTTATTTTGACGCCAAGGTCGATGGTCTCATCGCTGTCGTTGACGGCACTACCGGAGACGTGCTGACCACTGGTGGATTGAACCTGGTAAAGGATGCTCGCTTTACCGGTTTGACCACCAAAGCCGGGACAGAGACAACGCTGCTGGTGTATAGCCACGCCGACG